>JANOOV010000394.1:0-3810 GCA_031421535.1 Gammaproteobacteria bacterium | reverse complement strand
CCGATGTCGGTGTAGATGATGGCTTCGACGCCGTCGTTCTCGAAATGACGCGCCATGTCGATCACGTCGTGGCTTGACAATTTCGACCAGCCGTCAATGGCCACTTTGCCGTTCTTCGCGTCGAGGCCGACGATGATATGGCCGGGGAATTCCACGCACAAATCGGCGATGAAGTGCGGCGCGTTGATCGCCTTGGTGCCGATGATCACGTACTGCACCCCGGCATCCAGGTACGCCTGCACGGTGTCTTCGTCGCGAATGCCGCCGCCGACCTGCACTGGAATATCCGGATGCGCGTGGGCAATGCGCTCGACGATTGCGTGATTGATGCGCTTGCCCGCCATGGCACCGTCAAGATCGACGATGTGAATGCGGCGCGCGCCCTGCTCCACCCAGCGCGTCGCCACCGCCACCGGGTCGTCCGAGTACACGGTATTGTCTTCCATGCGCCCCTGCCGCAGCCGCACGCATTTGCCTTCTTTTAAATCGATGGCGGGTATCACCAACATAAGCGACCTCGACTATTCCAATTACAGTGTTCCGTTCCAACGCAAAAAATTGCTATAGAGCTGCAAACCGGCAGCGGCACTTTTTTCCGGATGAAATTGCACCGCAAAAATATTGTCGCGCGCGATGGCCGAGGTAAAGTTCGCGCCGTAGTCGGTAGTCGCGGCGGTGACGCGCGCATCCACCGGCGCCGTGTAATAGCTGTGCACAAAATAAAAGCGGGTGTCTTGTGCGATGCCTTCCCACAGCGGATGCGGTGCGTGCTGATGCACCTGATTCCAACCCATATGTGGCACTTTCAAGCGCTCACTGGTGCGTGCATCGTGCATATTCGGGTCGAATAATTCCACCCGTCCGGCAAAAATTCCCAAGCACGCAATGCCGTTATTTTCAGCGCTGAAGTCCATTAAAATTTGCATGCCCACACACACGGCCAGCAGCGGTTTGCGGCGCGCCTGCTCGCGTACCGTGTCGTCTAAACCCCGACGTTGTAACTCGCCCATGCAGTCACGCATCGCACCCACGCCGGGGAATACCACCCGATCCGCCGCCGCGATAAGCTGTGCGTCGGACGTCACGCGCACCGACGTGCCGCGCGGCGCCACGCGCTCCAACGCCTTGGCGACGGAGTGCAGGTTGCCCATACCGTAGTCAACAACCGCGACCGTGCTCATAAAACCAGGCTCACAAACTACCTTTGGTGGACGGCATGATGCCGCTCATGCGTGGATCGAGTTCCAGCGCCATGCGCAGCGCGCGACCGAAAGCTTTAAAAATTGTCTCGGCGATATGATGCGCGTTGCGGCCACGCAAGCTGTCAATGTGCAAGGTCACCTGGGCGTGATTGACGAAGCCCTGAAAAAATTCGCGCAGCAAATCCACATCGAACTCGCCGATGCGCGCGCGTGGATAATCCACGCCGTATTCCACGCCGGGCCGCCCGGAAAAATCCACCACCACGCGCGATAGCGCTTCGTCGAGCGGCACGTAAGCATGGCCGTAGCGGCGCACGCCTTTTTTGTCGCCGACCGCACGTGCGATGGCCTGGCCGAGCGTGATGCCGACATCTTCGACCGTGTGGTGTGCGTCGATGTGCAAGTCGCCCTTGGCGACGATGTCGATGTCGATCATGCCGTGGCGCGCGACCTGGTCAAGCATATGTTCAAGAAATGGCACTCCGATGGCAAACGTGCCCTTGCCGGTGCCGTCGAGATTAACGCTGACTTCGATCTGCGTTTCGAGTGTGTCGCGTTTTACCGTCGCGGTGCGGTCAGCCATAACGTAGTCCTCGATGAGTCCGGTGTTTCATATCACGCTGCGCAACGACGTGAGGAAGCGGGTGTTTTCTTCAGGGGTGCCCACGGTCACACGCAGACATTCCGCCAACGGCGAGTCGGCGCGGTGCAGATTTTTGATCAAAATCCCGGCGCGCTTTAATCCTTCAAAAATCGGTGTCGCGCGCTCCGCCGCGACCCGAAACAAAATAAAGTTAGCACGGCTGGGATAGGGACGCACGCCGTCGATGCGCTGCAACTCGTTCATCATCTGTTCGCGGCTGGCGCGGATTGCGGCAGTTTGCGCATCAAACACGTCAACATGGTCCAGAGCGAACGCAACGCTCGCCTGGGTCAAGACATTAATGTTATACGGCAGCCGCACTTTTTCAAATTCACGCAGCCAGGTCGGCGGCCCGGCCAGCAGACCCAAACGCAAACCCGCCAAACCCATCTTCGACAACGTGCGCATCACCAGCAGATTATCCGCGCTGCCTAATTGCGACATGTAGCTGTCACCGGCAAACGCGTGATAGGCCTCGTCGAGGACGACCAGGCCGGGACTCGCCTGGATGATGGCATCGACGTGCTCACGGTCAAACAGATTTCCGGTCGGATTGTTCGGATACGCCAGAAACACCACGGCGGGCTGATGTTGCTTAATCGCCTGCAACATCGCAGACGCGTCCAGGTTGAAATCATCACGCAATGGCACCCCGACGAAATTCATGCCGGTGAACAGGGCGATCATGCGATACATTGAAAACGTCGGTTCCGGCGCCAGCAACACGCGCCCTGGCGCGCTCAGCGTCAGCGCGATGATTTGGATCAACTCGTCCGAACCGTTGCCGAGCATCACGTCCATGGCGGGCGGGATGTTCATGACCGCGCGCAATTTTTGCTGCACCACGCGCGCCTGCGAATCGGGGTAACGGTTGACTGTAACGTCGGCCAACCTGCCCAACCACTCGCCATGCAAGTCTTCCGGCCAGCAATAGGGATTTTCCATCGCATCCAGCTTGATCAGCCCGCTTGAGTCGGGCACATGATACGGTGCGAGATTGCGAATCTCGGGGCGTATCCAGTATTGAATTTTTTCAGTCGTCATGACGCGCTTTAATTTTTAATGCGGTAACGCGCCGACTGCGCATGTGCAGTCAAGCCTTCGCCGTCGGCCAGCGTGGCGGAAATTTTGCCAAGCTCCGACGCCCCTTGCGGCGAGCACATGATCAGACTTGACCGCTTTTGAAAATCGTATACGCCCAGCGGCGAAGAAAAACGCGCGGTGCGCGACGTGGGCAACACATGACTGGGTCCGGCGCAGTAGTCGCCGAGCGCTTCGGAAGTGTAGCGGCCCAGGAAAATCGCACCGGCGTGGCGGATTTTTTCCGCCCAGATTTCCGGCCGTTCGACAGAGAGTTCCAGATGTTCCGGCGCAATGCGGTTGGCGATGACGCAAGCTTCGTCCAGGTCTTTTACCAGAATCAATGCGCCGCGACTTTCCAGCGAGGTGCGTATCACGGCCTTGCGCGGCATCATTTCCAGTTGCCGGTCTATGCTGGCCGCCACTGCGTCGATGAAAGCGGCATCAGGGGAAAGCAGTATCGCCTGCGCCAGTTCGTCGTGCTCGGCCTGCGAAAACAAATCCATCGCAATCCAGTCAGGATTAGTCTTGCCGTCGCAAATCACCAGGATTTCCGAAGGCCCCGCCACCATGTCTATGCCCACCACGCCGAACACCCGGCGCTTGGCTGCCGCCACATAAGCGTTGCCGGGGCCAACGATTTTGTCCACTTGCGGCACAGTCTGGGTGCCGTAGGCCAGCGCCCCGACAGCCTGCGCGCCGCCGATGGTGAAAACGCGATCCACCTCGCAGATTGCCGCCGCTGCCAATACCATCTGATTTTTTTCGCCGCCAGGGGTGGGCACCACCATAATAAGTTCGCTCACCCCCGCCACTTTTGCCGGGATGGCATTCATCAATACCGACGAAGGATATGACGCCTTGCCGCCGGGAACGTATAAGCCG
>JANOOV010000393.1:0-4962 GCA_031421535.1 Gammaproteobacteria bacterium | reverse complement strand
CACACACCTGACCCCTGCATTAAAAATGTTGCGGCGGATGCGCTGGCTGTTCATTTCCATCATCGGTTTTTATTTCTGGTTCACGCCCGGCGCGCCGCTGTGGAGCAGCGCGCCGAACTGGCTGCCCAGCGTCGAAGGCATGCAGTTGGGCGGCGTGCGCATCGCCGCGTTGGTGACCTTGGTGCTGGCCGTGAATCTGCTGTTGCAAACCACGCCGCGTGACGCGCTGGTGAGCGCCGTGTTGTGGCTCACGCAACCGCTGCGCTGGATCGGCGTCGCGCACGAACGGCTGGCAGTGCGTTTAACGCTGGTGTTCGAAGCCGTGCGTGAAGTGCAAAGCCTGTACGCCGCTGCCACGCCGACGAGTACCGAACGGCGCACGCCGCTGGCGCGCTTCGGCGACCGGGTCGCGACCTTGTTTGAGCAAACCTTGCAACGCGCCGACGCGCAAGAGTTACACGCGCTGAGTGTTGACATTTCAGCACGTCCGCCGTGGCATCAATGGCTATACCCGCTGCTCACGGCCATTGCGCTGCTCGCGGTGCTGGCCAGCGAACGCATGGGATAAATGCATGCGCATCGCCATTGGCATCGAATACAACGGCCGGGCCTACGCCGGATGGCAACATCAAGGCCATGCGCTGACCGTGCAGCAGGTGGTGGAGCTGGCGCTCTGCGGCGTCGCCGATCATCCGGTTAAAACCGTATCCGCCGGGCGCACCGACGCCGGTGTGCACGCGCTCGGGCAGGTGGCGCATTTTGACACCAGTGCGCAGCGCACGCCGCACGCCTGGTTAATGGGCACCAATTCCAAACTGCCGTGCGACGTCGCGTTGACCTGGGTGCAGCCGGTCAGCGATGAATTTCACGCGCGCTTCAGCGCGCAGCGCCGCCGCTACCGCTACGTGATTCTCAACCGCACCGCGCGCTCCGCCGTGCTCGACAGCCGCATGGCCTGGGTGCAGCACGCGCTGGACGCGGGGCGCATGGCGCAGGCGGCGCAAGCCTTGCTCGGCACCCATGATTTTTCGTCGTATCGCGCGAGTGCCTGCCAATCCAAAAAACCGGTGAAAACCGTGTATGAGCTCAGCGTGCAACGCCGTGACAACCTGATCGTGCTCGACATCGAAGCCGACGGTTTTCTGCACCACATGGTGCGCAATATCGTCGGCGTGTTGTTGGCGATAGGCTGCGGTGAACAGAAGATTTCCTGGGCGCAAGAAGTGTTGGAAGCGCGCGACCGCAAGCTCGGCGGCGTGACCGCCTCACCGCACGGTTTGTACTTCGTGCACGCGGTTTATCCCGAGCACTTCGCGATACCGCGCCTATCGTCACCTATCCTGGTTTGGTAAACTCGCGATCATTTTATGTGGCCTGAACAGTAGATTCTGTAGGAGCGCCGCCCCCGGCGCGATGGTCAAACGTACCCAACCCATCGCGCCGGGGGCGGCGCTCCTACAAAATGGCGAAGGGCATCAAGCAAAGTGGATATGCCAAATCGCACCCGTGTAAAGATTTGCGGTATCACCCGCCCCGAAGACGGCTTCGCCGCCGCACGTTGTGGCGCGGACGCCATCGGCCTGGTGTTTTACGCACCCAGCCCACGGCATGTCAGCGTCGCGCAGGCGCGCGCCGTGGTGCAAGTGTTGCCACCGTTTGTCACCGTGGTAGGGTTGTTTGTAAATGCAGTGCAGCGGGAAGTCGCCGACGTATTGCAGCAGGTACGTTTGGACGTGCTGCAATTTCACGGCGACGAAACCCCGGAAGAATGCGCGCGCTTCGGCATGCCGTATCTGAAAGCGCTGCGCATAACGCCGACGACGGATATCACACGCGCGGCCAGTATTTATTCGACCGCTCAAGGCTTGCTGCTCGACACGCATGTCGACGGCATCCCCGGCGGCACCGGACAAACCTTTGATTGGAACCTGGTGCCGCGCGATCTGCCGATGCCGCTGATTCTTGCTGGCGGCTTGTCGCCGCTCAACGTGAAGCAAGCGATCCGCACTGCGCGCCCGTATGGCGTGGACGTCAGCGGCGGCGTCGAAGCCGCGAAAGGAATCAAAGATGCGGCGAAGATTGCCGCGTTCATGGTTGAAGTTGCAGGTGCCGTAGCTTGATAAATGGCGGATACCTCAGCAGTTTATCGATATTGAGTGTTCGCTATGGTTATTGAAGAAATCGGAGGCTGGGTCACGGTCGTTGGCGCACTGGTTGCCGCCATAACCGGTGTCTGGAATCTGTTGTTGCAGATGCGAGGAAAGCGTGACCGCTTTGTCGTAAGGCTCGGCCCTGTGTCGCCGGATAATGGGCAAGAAACCATGATGCATGTCGTTAGCCATAGCGATCATCCGATCAAGATCGCGGACTATGGCTTTATTGAAGAAGACGGCAGATTTCAATCCATGCGCATGATGTGGGCGACCGGTAACCTTCATACCGATGAGATTACAACGGTTGGGTCAACTGACCTCGCATCACGTGGCGCCGTCTTTGAGCAGGGGTACATCCGCAGAGCGTCGTCTTTGGGTGCCTTTGCAACCAGCACGATTCAAACACGCCCGCGCATCTGTTTTGACCCGGGCGTTCCGTACTGGCGAAGGTTAAAAATCAGGTTGCGACTCTTACTTGTTGGTTCGAATTACCACCCGTGACCCAGGGTACGGGGGCATGGAAATTCAAAAATGATGGACATATGATCAGCGAAAATTCAACATGAAAAACCCAACAACAAAATCACCTTACCAACTCCCCGACGCCCTCGGTCACTTCGGCCCCTACGGTGGCCGCTTCGTCGCCGAGACGCTGATGCAGCCGCTGGAAGAGTTGCGCCTCGCCTACGAGCGTTACCGCAACGATGCGAAGTTTTGTGCCGAGCTTGATTTTGATCTCAAGCATTTCGTCGGTCGTCCGTCGCCGCTGTATTACGCCAAACGCTGGAGTGAAACGTTGGGCGGCGCGCGCATTTATCTGAAACGTGAAGACTTGAATCACACCGGCGCGCACAAGATCAACAACACCGTGGGCCAGGCGCTGCTGGCCAAACGCATGGGCAAAAAACGCGTGATCGCCGAAACCGGCGCGGGCCAGCACGGCGTGGCGACCGCGACGGTGGCGGCGCGCTTTGGTTTCGAGTGTGTGGTGTACATGGGGTCGGAAGATATAAAGCGTCAGGCGATCAATGTGTATCGCATGAAGTTGCTGGGCGCGACGGTGGTGCCAGTGACGTCCGGTTCCAAAACGCTCAAGGATGCGCTCAACGAGGCGATGCGCGATTGGGTGACGAATATTGACAATACTTTTTACATCATTGGCACCGTGGCCGGGCCGCATCCGTATCCGGCCATGGTGCGCGATTTTCAGGCGGTGATCGGCCGCGAAGCGCGCGCGCAGATGCTGGAACAGGAAGGCAAGTTACCGGATGCGCTGGTGGCCTGTGTCGGCGGCGGGTCCAACGCGATGGGCCTGTTCTATCCATTTATCGACGACAGCAGCGTGGCGATGTACGGCGTGGAAGCGGCAGGTGAGAGCATCGCCAGCGGTCGGCATGCGGCGTCGCTGTTGTGCGGCAAGCCGGGTGTGCTGCACGGCAATCGCACTTATTTACTGGAAGACGCCGACGGGCAAATCATCGAAACCCATTCGATCTCGGCGGGGCTCGATTATCCCGGCGTCGGTCCTGAACATGCGTGGCTGAAAGACGCGGGCCGCGCGCAGTACGTGCCGATCACCGATGCCGAAGCGCTGCAAGGATTTCACCAGCTCACGCGTCTGGAAGGCATCATCCCCGCGCTGGAGTCGAGTCACGCGCTGGCCTACGCGGCCAAGCTCGCGGCGACCCTGCGCAAAGATCAAACCGTGCTGGTGAATCTGTCGGGGCGCGGGGATAAAGACATCCACACGGTCGCGGCGCTTGAGGGCATTAAAGTATGAACCGCATCGACGCCTGTTTTAAACATCTGCGCGAACAAAAACGTAAAGCCCTGGTACCGTACTTCACCGCCGGTGATCCGGACCCCGATACTACCGTGCCGATGATGCACGCAATGGTGGAAGCGGGTGCCGACATGATCGAGCTGGGTGTGCCGTTCTCCGATCCGATGGCCGAAGGCCCGGTGATTCAGCGCGCCTGCGAGCGGGCCTTGTTACATCACGTGAGCCTGAAGCGTGTGATTGAATTTGTGCGCGCGTTCCGCGCCACCAACAGCACTACGCCGGTCGTCTTGATGGGCTATCTGAACCCGGTGGAAGTGATGGGCTATGCGACGTTCGCCGAACAGGCCGCAGCGGCGGGTGTGGACGGCGTGATCACCGTTGATCTGCCGCCTGAAGAAGCCACCGAGTTTGTGGCGGCGCTGGATCGTCACCAGCTCGCGCCGATTTTCTTGGTCGCACCGACCTCGCCGCCGGAACGCATTAAAATGATTTGCAGCTTTGCACGCGGCTTTGTCTACTACGTGTCGCTCAAAGGCGTGACCGGCGCGGCCAATCTTGACATTTCCGCCGTGACGGACAAACTCAAGCAAATTCGCACCGCGACCCGCCTGCCTGTCGGCGTCGGCTTCGGCATCCGCGACGCGCCATCTGCCGCGAGCGTCGCCGCCGTCGCCGACGCAGTGGTGGTCGGCAGCGCGGTGGTGAAACAGATTGAAGAGCATGGCGTTGCGGGTGCGGTGAACGCGGTTGCAAAACTGCTGCGGGAAATGCGCACGGCGATGGACAAGGGCAGCGCGAGTTAGAATTTAAATCAGGAAAAATCTGGCGTAAACAGAGCGTTCCTTCCCCCTGCAAGGGGTTAGGGCAGGATGGGGATGATGATTGCGGTGGTGTGTATACACACCCCCATCCCCGCCTTCCCCCTTGCAGGGGGAAGGTGCTTTCGCCTTCTCGCCGATGGTTAAAATTGAAATTTCGAACGAGGCATCGACCATGAGCTGGCTGAAAAATTTAGTCCCCTCCACC
>JANOOV010000392.1:0-1844 GCA_031421535.1 Gammaproteobacteria bacterium | reverse complement strand
CGTAGCGTGATGTGATGGTCTCCTCCCGCTTCTTAATCGGCGTCGAATGCGCCAGGATGGAAAGTGGTATCTACCATCAACCGAGGCAGGAGGAGACCGAGATGAATATTACGACCGTGGGCTTGGACTTGGCAAAGAACGTATTTCACCTGGTGGGACTGGACGCGCAAGGCCGCGAGCAGGTGAAGAAAAAGCTGTCGCGCAGTCAGGTGCTGAAGCACTTCGCGAACCACCCGGCGTGTGTGATCGGGATGGAGGCGTGCGCCAGCAGTCACTACTTTGCGCGGGAGTTTGGGAAGTTGGGGCACCAGGCCAAGCTGATCCCGCCGCAGTATGTGAAGGCGTACGTGCGCGGTCAGAAGAACGACACCAACGATGCGCGCGCGATTGCCGAAGCGGTGCGCGTACCGTCGATGCGCTTCGTGGCTGTGAAGAGCGTAGAGCAGCAAGACGTGCAATCCCTCATCCGGCTGCGCGAAGGCGCGATCAACGCGCGCACGGCGGCGGCGAACCGGGTGCGCGGCCTGCTGGGCGAATACGGGTTGGTGATGGTGAAGGGACTGAGCACGCTGCGCCGGAAGTTGCCCGAGATTCTGGAAGACGCGAGCAACGGGTTGACCGGCGTGTTCCGTCGCGTGTTGAATCAGGAACGGCAGCATCTGCTGGAATTGGATGTGCACATCGACCAGCTCACAGCGGAATTGACCGCGCTGTCCAAGCAGGACGACCGCGTGCAACGACTGCAAACAGCGCCGGGGTATGGCCCGATTGTGGCGAGTGTGTTTGCAAGCGTGGTCGGCGATGGCCGCCAGTACCGGCGCGGACGGGACGCCTCCGCCGCGATCGGGTTAGTCCCGCGCCAACACAGCAGTGGCGGCAAGAGCGTCTTGCTGGGGATCAGCAAACGCGGCGATCGCTACCTGCGCAGCCTGCTGATTCACGGTGCGCGTGCCGTGGTGAACGCGGCGCAGAAGAAGGACGATCCCTTGAGCCGCTGGATCAACCGCCTGCGCGAGAAACGCGGCATGAACAAAGCGACGGTGGCTTACGCGAACAAGATGGCGCGCATGGGCTGGGCGATCCTGCGCAATAACACAACCTATCAACCGGCGCCGGTTTAAGTCGCGCCGATTAGAAACGAGTTCAACGCTGTAGAGGAGTACGACCCACCCAGGATTGCGAAGGCGGTGTGCACGTGATGACAACACAGGTCAGACCGGCGTATTGAAAACCTGCAAGGCGCTTGGGTTCATGAAACCGATAGCGTGATGAGGACGATACGCGCGAACGACATCGTGGCCCGAGAGATTCAACACCTCCCACTTTGAGGCCGGATATATGGCAGCAACCTGTTCCATGTCATTTAACACACACGGCCTTGCAATGCGGGAGGAGACCATATATGCGCCATGCGCACGGATTTCCCGGTCAGGACAACGTCGGCATGTGATTGAGCCATCCGCATCGACCGCTCCTCCACCACTGCGGCACGCCACAACCTGCCCATTTTTTCGTGGTGCTTTAACCCCGGGTTGCGCGAAAAATGGCGACGCAAATGTTGCTACGGTTCGTACACTTCTGCGGTGTTGACATAGATCGAGCCGTTATACCCGCCAGTCAAGAGGACCTGGCCGCTGGGGAGCAGGGTCGCCGTGTGACCGTTACGTGCCGACGTCAGGGTGGGCGTGAGGGCCGCGAAGGTCTGGGTGACGGGGTCGTACACTTCTGCGGTGTTGAAAGTGGAAGCATTAGACCCGCCGGTCAAGAAGACTTGGCCGCTGGGGAGCAGGGTCGCAGTGTGGTGAACACGAGCTGACGTCAGGGTAGACGTGAGGGCCACGAAG
>JANOOV010000391.1:0-61122 GCA_031421535.1 Gammaproteobacteria bacterium | reverse complement strand
GACAACCGCAGGGTTGAACCCCGCTGCCACAAACGCAGCTTTTAATTAGGCTTAATGCTTCACAACGGCGCCGCCGTACCCAGCGCTGGATGAGGTGTTTTGCGGAATGAGAAAATCACTACGCCGATCAGGTTGATCACTTCACCGATCAGGATTCCCAGCAGCGCGCCGACCATGTCGAATTGCCGCATGCCCCAATAGCTGGCGGTGAGTGATACTACGGCGCTCACCAGGGTGAGCAAGGTCAGGATACGGAAGCGCCCTTGCGCGGCCAGCAGGTAAGCCAGTTGGTCGCGGATCACGATCACCAGAAAAATCGCGCCCCACAGCATTAACAATTCATCACGCTGGACGAACTGCTTTTTGAGCGCGACGACAAATACCCAATCGCGCAACCACCACACGATGGCGAAATAGCACAACGTCGTTGCAGCCAGTCCCAACGCGAACAGACATAGGCGCCGCCACAACAGCGCGGCTCCATGTTGATGCAGCCAGCCCGACGCCAGTGGCAGCATCAGCGAACCGATGCCGGTGGAAAGTAAATTCACCGGCATCAGCAGCAGGCGCGTGGCGGCAATCGCCGCTACGGCGGCAACGTCCAGGGTGGCGGCGACCAGATAAATATATCCCTGGCTAAAGCTCCAATGGATGGCGGCACCCGCCGTGGACCAGACGGCGAGTGGCGCGATCTCGCGCAGGATGCCCTGCGTACCTTGAAGGTTCCAGGGCTCGTGGCGGTGGAGTGTTCGCGACAATAAAATACCGCTCGCGACCGCAGCGAGGCCGAGCGCCAAAACTGTGGTGACTGCAGGCACCGAGGTAAAGGTCGCGACGCAGACTCCCGTCACGATCAGTACCGCGTAGAAAATATCCGTGCGCAGCACGTCGTGGGGGCGGCGGTGCGCGAACAACACCATGCGAAAGTATTCACGGTGCAGGATCGCCAGAGCGGCAGCGATGGTGGCGAGCACTAACGGCCCGGTGTGGGCATCCAGCACTTGGGCATACCACAGGCCTAGCGCAATGACGAGGCTCATCCCGCCGACGGCGGGTAGAATTCGGCGTTGCTCGCGATACAGACCGCCGACCAGCTCGCCGCGTCCCAAACGGTCAAGCCGGGTCAGGCGGATCGCCAAGGGGGGATTGAAAAACGCATTTTGCAGCGAAACCAGCAGCAGAATGGCGCTGGACGCCAGAACGTAATAACCGTATTGAACGTCGGTCGTGTTGCGGATCAGCGTCAGGCCGATGGCAAAGCTGGCCGCAGACAGCAAGGCCTGGCTGACCACGGCACTGCTGAGCAAACGCGCAAAGGCAAAGTGCCGACGGTGATCACTCACGATTTTTCCCGCTTGGTACGCACCCACTGCGCCGAGCCATGCGCGCGCATCATCAGCAACACTTTCCAAACCACGAAAAACGGTACCCGCGACAAATCCAGCAGGCCACGCAGACCCATGCCGCTCAGTTGCCAGCCGCGCAAAACATAAAGCAGCAGACTGATGCCGCAGCCCACACCCAGCCACCACCAGATCGCCATGGACGGTTCCCATAAGCCAGCAAGACCGGCGAACAGCATCAGTAACGCGATATTGATCGCCACATAGGACAGGGGCAGGACCAGGAGATCCAGTGCCAGATCCAGACATACGGCGCTGCCGCGACCCAGAGCGGCGCGCAGCAGCGGCAGGGTTTTGGAACGGATGAGCTGCAAACGCCCTTCCTCCCAGCGTTGGCGTTGCGTGCGGGACGCGTCTTCCCCCGACACCATCAGCGCGGCGACATGGGCTTCGTCGGCATAGTGCACACGCTGGCCGGCCAGCCCCAGCGCGATGCCGTACTCGAGATCTTCAGTCAAGGAAAAGGCCCGGTAGGGCACCTGCTGCAACAGCTGATGGGTAATACACCAACCATTGCCGCGTATTCCACAGGAAAGCTGCAAGCGTTCGCGGGCGCGCGAACGCACCTGGTGAAATGCGGCCATGGCAATCGACATGAGACGCGTGCGCCAGGAGGTCTGCGCATTCAACACGCTATAGTGAACCTGAATGACTTTAGTGCCGCTCTCGATGCGCGTGGCACAGGCTTCGAGCAGATTCGGCGAGACCTCGGAATCGGCATCCACCACCACCACGGCGTAGGCCCAGTCGCGCGTTCGGCTCACCTGAAATGCAAAATCCAGCGCATAACCTTTGCCGCGCAGGGTTTCATCATGGCGCTCCAGTACCTCGGCGCCCGCCGCACGCGCGAGGGCGGCGGTGGCATCGGTGCAATTATCGGCGACGACCAGGATGCGGAAATCCTCGGCGGGCCAATCGAGCTTGCGTAAACTTCCGACCACGCCTTCGATCACTGCGGCCTCGTTATGCGCCGGGACGATGACATCGAAGCGCATCGGCCGCGTTGAACGTAACGCCGCCGCTGGCGCACGCGACAGCAGCGTGAACAACAGCAAATACAAACTGACTGCCGTGGCGGGCAGCGCCAATGCAAACAAGACCCAATGTGTAATCGTTATCATGTGACTTTGTCTCCGTATTCGCGATAATGCCAGCCGAGGAAAATCGACATTTTGCCGAGATTGGCTGACGCTTTAAGTAGCCAGTACACGGCACGATGTCGGCCCCGTGGCCAGAACAGCAGCGCCAATCCGGCCGCTATTCCCGATTGCATCAGTGCGCGCAGAAACAGACGCGCGCGGCCGAGCGAGGTTAACGATCCAAAACTTCCGCTCAGCTTGTGGCGCGCAAAATCTTGCCCGCCGCGCAATGAGCGTAGCAGCAACCAGCGCAATGACAGCCGCGCGGCTTCGACCGGTTCGTGCACGATGGCTTCGTCGCACCAGACAATGCGTGCGCCTTGCAGTGCCAGGCGGCCGAGCAGATCACCGTCTTCACCGCCGGTCAGGCCGTAGTTCGGATCGAACGGCGTGGGCGTGACGCGCAACAGCGCGCCACGCAATAACACGTTGCCGAAGCGCAGTTTGTTGATCGGAATGACGGTGCCGGTTTTCATCCGCGCCCAAGCATAAAAACTGCCGCGCTGAATCCAGCGCGGCGCATCGACCGGCACAATCGGCTCGACCGGGCCGAGCGCGCCATCGGCCACATAACGAGTGACGGTGGTCGCCAGTTGTTCTAACCAAGCGGCCGGTGCGCGCTCGTCATCGTCGATGAAGGCGAGCCAGTCGCCGCCTGCCATCGCGACGCTGCGGTTGCGCGTCAGCGAAATATTTTTCACCGGCTGAATGTCGTAGTAAATCGGGAATGGCGCACCTGACGCGCGCCGCTGTTCCACCACGGCGCGGGCGCTGCCGGTGGCGTCGTTATCCACTATCACCACTTCGTCCGGCGGACGTTGCTGTTCGACCAGGTCCTGCAGTAGCGCGCTCAGTCGTTCCGGGCGGCGATAGGTGGCAATGCACAGGCTGATGTTCATGTTCATAGAGGTAGCGGGGTATCCGTTCGATCCAGACGTTTGGCGGCGATCAATGCCGTGGCCAACTCCTGGCGGGCTCTAAATAAATTCCACGCCAGTAACGCCAGCGCGGTCCAGGTCAATAGCGACGCGAGCCCTTGGGAAAATCCCAGCAACAGCGCTAGCACCACGAAGAACAACAAACGGGTTAAATGAAACGGCGCCTCGGGCCATTCTTTACCGCCGAGCCGGTAGACGTAATAAGGCACCCACTTGGCCAGCACGTGAGCACCGAGCGCGACCGTGCCGATCAGACCGATCGGCACCAGTGCGACAAAGGCTGCGGTGCGCGCCAGCTGTAATCCCGCAAACATCCAGATTCGTGACCTTTTGTCGAAGCGGTTGTACAGCGTGAACCAGCCGTGGGTGCCCAGCAGTACCGCAATCCAGGCGGCGAAGTCGGCGGGTACCGGAATCACCGGCCAGCGCAGCAGAACAATGGCGATTACGCCGCAGGCAAATGCCCAGATCCACGGCTGCCAGCGCGGTGTGGCCACCGGTGCATCCAGAAATGCCGCGCTGAGTTTTGGGCTGGCTTCGAAGCGCGCCGCGATCAGGTCGTTATCGACGTAGCCGCGTTCGTAGATGGCCCAGAATGACGCCAACAGAAAAAACAATCCCAGAATGTGCGGTACCGGCAGCGCCGCCAGCGCTATCGAACTCAACAACCAGAGCGCGAAATCTTCTTGCAGGATGCTCCGCACGATGTAGCGCGCGCCGGGGCGTTTTACATGTGTCAAATACTGGCCCGGAAGATAGACGCCGCTCAAGGCACGGCGATAGCGCGCTTCCGGCCAGACGGTGCGTAACGGCAGCGCGCAGGCGTCGAGCAGTGCGAGGTCTTGCGCCGAATCGGTGAGTACCAGCGCGCGGCTCACGATGTCATGACCGAGCACGTTGACGGCGAGATGCAATTTTCCGGCGCGCCGGTCGGCGCAAGTCGAAAAACGTGCGGCCACGATTTGCGCCTGCGGCAAACCGAGCGCGGCCACCAGCGGCGCGACAATCGGATGGAATCCAAGCGTGGTGATGATCGGCAGCGTGCCGGTCTTGAGCGCCTCCATCAGGCGCAGGTTGGTGAAGTTTTTCGCCAGCTCGACCACCCGGATGCTCCAGCGATTTCCGGTGCCGGGAAAGCAGATCGATATCAGGCGCACGCGCCACACGTCGCGCGTGACTTCGCCGCCGCTCCAACGCCACGGCTTGATGACATCCAGTATCCGCATCAGCAACAGTGCCGGAACACGCGGGCGCGCCGAGTCGATGAAGTCCTCGGTGGAGTTGCGTAGATACAGCGTCTCATCCAGATCCAGCAGGATCGGCCCGCTGTGACTGAGCAGCGCGTCGAGAGCAACCTCGGGAGAAACATCGTGCGGTGTGGTGGCTGTAGCGTATTTCATGGCGCGCCGGAGCAAGCCAGCGGCGCGGCTTTGCCCGCGACAGCTTTTTGATGCAGCCGTTGGCGCAGTTTGGCGCAAGGTTGTTCAACCCAACGGCGCATCAGTTCCGCCACCAAGAGGGTAAGAACCGCGCCCATCAGCGTCAGCCAAAGCCAGCCCCATTGCGGCCAGTGCTTGGTCAGCCCGAGCAGAATTACGTGATGCGAAAGATAAATCGTGTAAGAAATCGTGCCGATATACACCAGGGGTTTGGCGCTCAACCAGCGGAACGGCCACCGGTCTGCGCGGGCCACGGCCAGGTAGATCAACGGCGCAATCGCCAAACTTTGCAGGGTGTAGCGCAGCGTGAGCCGGAAGGTTTCGTCGCGATAAACTAACGTGCCGATCAACACCGCGACGCACAGCGCGACGAGCGCCGAGTCGTTGAGCACCTTCGCAGCAGGCACATGATCCAGCCAAGGATTGCACCGCAGCGCCATCACGCAGCCGATCAGAATCGCATCGACCCGCGTGTCGGTCGCCATACTGAGATAGGCTTCCGATGCGCCGTGAAACACCAGCCAGTAGCGCCAGGTCAACACCGCGATACAGAGGGCCACGAGCACGGTGACAGACAGCTCGACGCGACCGACTCGCAGTATCAGCGCCGCCAATGGCGGATAAATCAGGTAGTAGTGCTCCTCAATGGCCAGCGACCAGACCACCCCGATGCCGCCGGGCATGCCATTGTAATTATTTGCGATCACGTGGTAGTTACCGACATAAAACAATGCCGAGAACAGGCCACCCGCACTGAAATAGCCATTAATGAGAGAAAATGCGGCGAACACGCTGGCGACCCCGACCACAATAAACAACGGTGGCATCAGCCGCAGCAGGCGGCGCAAATAAAAACTGGGGTAGTTGATCGCGCCGTTGCGGGCGTGCTCGATGCGCATCAGCGTGGTGATCAAGTAACCGCTCAGCACGAAAAAAATGGTGACCCCCAGGCCGCCGGGGATAAATTTTTCCAGGCTGCTGTGCGACAGGAACACCGATAGCACCGCGATCGCGCGGATTCCATCCAGAGATGGAATGGCTCCGGTCGGAAATTGGGAACCGGTATTTGATGGCGTCATGACGTCAGGCTCCACCGTTGTGAGCGCGTCTGCTTGAGGGTTGCGCAAGCGCTAAGTCGCTACTGTGGGTGGGTTCGTTCGTGGGGGTTTGCGGCGCACCCAAGACTAAACGCAGCCGGTGCTCCAAAAGGCCGCGTGCCAGTGCGGTGCTCGCCAATGTCATGATCACAAAATCGACACTCAGCACGCTGAACCAGTGGGTTTCGGACAAGTTCGTGATGCCTTGCTGGAACAGCAGTACCAGATACAGCGCGCCCTGATTGCGGTCGATGCCCAGTAATTGCAGCGACTGCCGGATATGCCTGACGATATAAGCGACCAGGCACAGCAAGCCGATCCAGCCCAAATCGTTGACGATTTCCAGATAGCCGTTGTGGGCGGAGCCGGGATAAAAAGTCGCCATGCGTAGCACAAATTCGTAGGATTCGTTTCCGGAGACCGGCACGGCGACCCAATAGGCCCCGTAGCCGGTCCCGAGGTAAGGGTGGTAACGAATGTGTTCGGCCAGGATCGCCCAGATTTCGGTGCGGCCGGTGAAGGTCATGTCTTTACCGGTCAGTGCGGCAATGGGCGACATCAAGGTTCCCAGTCCGGGAATCAGATTCAGAATGACCAGCGCATAGAGCAACAGGATCGTCGTCAGCACTCCGACCAGATAGGGGATATAGGGGCGCAGGCCCTGCGTTGAGCGCAACAACACCAGCAACAAGGCGGCTCCGATTAGCGTGACGACCAACGCCGTGGAGCTGCGCGACAGCAGCAGGCAGGTTATGGCGATGGCGCCACCGGCCACTGCGGGCCAGAGCTTGACTTCTCGGGCCAGCCAGGCATGGAACCAGAAAAGAAACGCAAGGCAGGCGAGGGCGCCCAGCCCATTTTTGTGATTGGTAAGCCCGCGCCACGCGCCCAGGAGTTCCGGCGCGGTTTCATCATGGATGGCCAGCACGGGGAAGGCGAGACCAAAAAAAATCGAGCCCACGAGCACCGCCGTCAGCGCCGGACGCACGACATTCTGGTAGCGCTGCGCATGCCAGCCCACCAGCACGAACGCGATGCAGGTCAGAATGATCGTGACCAGGCGCAGCAGACGCCGCGCACTCAGCGAAGGATCAATCGACCAGACGACACTGGCGATTGCCAGTGCGGCGAATAACAGCAAAAACGGATTCAACAGACGCGCCAGCAGCCACGCCAGACCGGCGCGCGACAGGATAATGATGATGCTCAGCGCCAGCAGGATGAGCCACAACAAGCGGCTGATAACGCCACCCGAGCTGGGCCATCTGGGCTGCGTGGTGGTCGCGAGACTTTGGTAATCGAAGCCGTCCGGCACGATCATCAGCACGATCAGCACCCACATCATTCCTGCCAGGAAGAAGGAGTAGCGGTCGTCCCGCAGCCACGTCGTACCCTGCGGCCACGCGGTGTTCGATGTGTTTAGGCTCATAACAATGGTTTCGGATTGGTGTAGGTCGGGTTAGGTGCGGTGTTTGCACCGTAACCCGACGAATGGCGTGTGGCATGAATCAGAAATGGTTGATCACAGCACCCAGCGTCCGTGAACGTGTCGCGGCCAGTCGGCGCAACATGTCTTGCATCTCCTTGTACGGCGTGTGTTGTGCACGGCTCAGCGCCAGTACGCGGCCGACGAGATTCGCAACCACCAGCCCATCCGAAAACTGCGCCACCGGGGCGGTATCGATCACGACAAACTCGAAACTGTTGCGCCATTCTTCGATCATCGCCCCGAAGTGACTGCTGGAGAGTAATTCCAGCGGATTGTCCGGAATCGCGCCTGACGTGAGTATCGACATGTACGGCAGGGTGCGCACGCCGTGCATCTGGGGCTTTGCTCTGGATTCGATCGCCTGCGACAACCCCAGGCGGTTGTTGGTACCGAACAGAATATGCTGGTGCGGGTGGCGTAAATCCGCATCGACCAGCAAGGTCGAACGGCCGGTCCGCGCGAAGGACATGGCAAGTTCTGCGGCCAGCAGCGAGCGTCCCTCGCCCGCACATGGGCTCAACAACGCCACGATGTCGGCGCCCTCCGGCGATTCACGCCGCAACAGCAGCTCGGTGCGCAGCGCACTGATTTTCTCGCTGCGCGGGTTGTAAGTATCGTGCGCCATGATCCGACGTTCATCGGGCTCCACCATGTACTCCATCGGCGTGATGGGGTGTCTGGACTCCGGTGCCTGATCGATGCTGTCATGCTCCATATGTTTTATATCGCGGGAATTCAGGCCCGCTGTTTTTATGCTCATGTCCTTGCCCTCATAGGTAGCGCCCCGAATTCCATCAGTACCGGAATACCATGGTGGCGTTCGAGATCGTCACGGCAGCGCACGCGACGGTTGAAAAGTTCATAAAGCATCGGAATGCCCAGCCCCAGCAGACCGGCGACGGCAATGCCCAGGATCAACACGGTTAGTCCTTTGGGCTTGCTGGCTTTTACCGGCGGCTTGGCGTGACTGACGAAGCTGATGTTGGTGTAGTGGCGGCTGGCGGCGAACATGATCTGGTCGTAGCTTTCGAGCGCACGCTTATAGATGACTTGTGCGGATTCGAGCTCCAGCAGATATTTCGCCGCCTCGTCATGCAGCTGACCTTTAGCGAGCGCCTTGGTGCGCTGTTCCGCGATGGCCTGCTCCAGATTCTGTTCCTGCGACTTCGCCATGCTCAGTCCCGCTTTAGCGTTGTCGGAATAGCTTTGCAGGGCAGCCGCAAGCGAGCGCCGGGTGATTTCAATTTGTGGCTGCAATTCCCGGATGTCGGGATGTTGTGGGGCGAGGGTGGCGCTCAGTTGCGCCAGTCGCGACTCCTGCGTGGCGAGCTGTGTTTTCAATGCCTGAATCAAAATCGAAGACAGCACCTGATCGTTGACGGATTGGTCTACGGTCGCGCGGGTCTCGGCCGCGCGGCGCGTGTTCTGCGCTTCAGGCAAGCGACCCTCAAGCGTCGCGAGCAGAACGATATCGAGGCTGGCTTTGTTTTCCCCGTTGATCAAGCCGTTGACTTGGTGAAATGTCGTAACCTGCTGCTGCGCTTGATCGACTTTGCTTTTGAGTTCATTCAATTGTTGCGTATAGCGCTGGGCACGTTCACCGGGCGGGCCGGAGGAGCGTGCCTCGTCCTGCTCTTTGTAAACCTCCGCCACCGTATTCGCCACCTGTGCCGCTTCTATTGCACTGTTCGCCGCATAGGTCGCATAGATCAACTGGCTGCCCAGCTGGGCCTGATAGATCGACAAATTCTTGCTCAGTTTTAGCGCCACCCATTCGCGCAGCGTCGCGTTGCCGCCGGGGTAATCCTCGGTATATTTCTTGTTCTCCGTCAGCTTGAGACGGTCGACCACCGTCAGCAACACCTCCGGGGTTTGCATCAACGCCAGCTGCGTCGCGATGTAACTACCCACCTGGCCGACCGGTAATTCCTTGCCGTTTAACGGATCGTTGACTTCGTAGCTCACCATCAGCGTCACCGTGGCCATGTAAGTCCGTGGCCACAACGTTATGAACAGCGCCGTAAGCGACAAAACCGCCAGCAGGATAAGGAGGCTGAGCCTCCAATGCCCCTTGATAATCGCAACAATCTGCGCCAGCGAAAGGCCTGGATAAACGAAGTTCAGCGGAATCATCGGCGTGGACACCGACATCGGTGTGTCCCGGGAGACCGCAGGAAGGTTGTGGGTGACGGCAGTCATAAGTAACCTGTTGGCGAGCGAGGCGACGGCGTGGCAGAAAAACCATCCTGCAACGATTGGGTAATTAGATTATGAAATAGCTTTTTATAGAGGACCGGCGTCAGCGTCTGTACGCTGTCGTACACAAGATGTTGGCACCGCCGGATTCGTGTGCATACCTACCAATTCTTTGCAGCAATAAAGTCTGCGATCTGCTGCGCCACAATGCCGTAGCCTTTATCGTTGAGGTGCCAGTTGTCATTGCGCAGCGAGAGGGGCGGAACGTCGTTGATATAGTCCTGAACGTCCAGCGGTGCTGCGGGGTCGTAGTGGTTGACCAGAATTTTGCGGATGTCGAGAAAATTACCCGCGTAAGTTTGCGCCAGATGCGCGTTGATCTGCGCGAGCTGATCGTAGGATGACGTGCCGACGCCTTCATCGCCCGCGTTCAGCAGGCTCATGACGATAAAAGTATTCCTGGAAAGGAAAGCAACCGCCTTGGCGATGTCGAATTTTACGCCCTGCGGATCGTAAAAATTGTTTTGCCCCATCCAGAACACATTGAGGTGTGTTTCGCGCGCAAAGGTATCGGGAAGGAAAGCGCTTGCGGCGGGTATCGATTCCGTCATCCCCGCCGCATCGCGCGTGAATGTTAACTGTGGGCCGGGCTGATAACTCAGCGTGCCGTGAAACCCGCCAATCGTTCCGGTGAGCGGGCCGGGGCCTTCAGCCGTTATGGGAACGGTGGACTGAGCTTGCAGCACCACGGAGCCGGTCGCGGGAAGGGCGTTATCCGGCAGCGTCACGCGTGCCGGTGCGCCACCCTGGCGCGCGGCAATTTGATCGCTGGTTTGTCCTGAAACACCCCCGTTAAAGGTGATGCGTCCCGTCAACAACTGCAGTTGCGCGGGATAACTCAGATCAGGGTTGGATGCGCCGATGCCCGAAGTCGTGCTGTCTCCCCAAACCGCGATCTGATCCGACCGGGGTGTCGGTTCCGAGGGGTCCGGCGGTGGGGGCGTTACCGGGGGCTCGGTCGGTGTGACTGGCGTGACCGGTGTGACTGGTACTACTGTTTCCGGTTGATCTGATGTTATAGCCGTGTCAGGCACAGTGGTGCCGTCGTTTAAGCAGGATGCAAGCGCGACGACAAGCAATGCGCAGGTCGCGTTGAATAAAATGCGCTTTGCACCAGCGCCCCAAGTTCTGCTCATTATTTTTCTCCCACGAGTTATCTGCAGGCTGTAATTTGGCGCTGCATATTCAGCGATAGCTTGTAATAGAACTCGGGCATTAGTTCTGTACGGTGCCATACCTAAAGCGAGCTGCAACGGATTATGTACGTCCGCGCACAGACCCGATTTTTTAGTAACCCTATCCTCGCTTCTATTATCAATTTGAAATTGGCAGGTAGGACTTTCCTGCACGCTATTTCTTTCCCTGCAATCGTGACGAGCAAAAAACGGACGAACCCATGTTTAATCCCCCAGTTGCCTTGCTGTCAGCCGATGTGGCCTGTGTGGATGCCGCACTCAAAACCCGCGAACGGTTACGTCGCTCGGACGCTCCAATGGCTGATCGGGTTAACGCACCCGGGCTGGCAGACGCTTTTGCCCGGCAGGCCGATACCGATTTTTGGAAACGCACACTGCAAGGCGTGAAGCCTTTCGAGATCCAGCCCGATTATCCCCGTCCGCAGGTGTTGAGCGCGAACAGGAGTGTGCTGTCGGTGCAACTGGAGAAAGAACTGACGCAGGCTTTAACCGAGCTTGCCCAGCAGCACGGCAGCACTCTGTTTTTGGTGAGCCTGGCGGCGTTGTTGACGCTGCTGCACCGCTATAGCGGCGAAACCGATATTGCCATCGGTAGCCAGATTGCCGGTTGCAACGCCGCCGATCTCGAAAACCGGGTGGGCTTGTTCGGCAACAGTTTGGTCCTACGCAACGACTTGTCAGGTGAGCCGGATTTCATCGAGCTGTTAGCGCGCTGCCGCGACCGTGTTGCGGCAGCGCTGGCGCATCCGTCGATTGCGACGGAAGCCCTCATCGAAATTGTCACGCCTAACCCCGACCCGAGCCGCAATCCGTTATTTTCGGTGAACTTCCTGTTCCAACTCGCCGCGATTAACAATGACGCCGACGCCCGCCGCAACCTCGTGGCCTTGCCGTCGGATGCAGCGGGCGCGATCTGCGATCTGAATTTCTCTCTGCTAGAAGGCCCCGAGGGCTGGCAAACAGCATGTGCCTTCAACGTCGATCTGTTTGACGCTCAAACCATTCTGCGGCTGCTGCAGCATTTCAAAATACTATTGCGTGCGGTCGTGGCCGAACCCCGGCAAAAAATTTCCAGCCTGGCGATTCTCGACGCCGATGAACGTCGCACGCTGGTCGTGGAAAACAACCGCACCAGCACGATCTACCCCAAGCATTTGACCTTTCCGCAGATTTTTCAGACGCAAGCCGCACGTACCCCGGAAGCGATTGCCCTGGTGTGCGGCGCGCAGACGCTGACTTACCGTGAGCTCGACCTGGCGTCGAACCGGCTGGCGCATGAATTGCGCAGACGCGGCATCGCACCGGCAAGCCGGGTCGCGGTATTTTTGGATCGATCCACCGATTTGGTGGTGGCGCTGGTGGCGATTTTGAAGTCCGGCTGCGCCTATATTCCGCTGGACCCGGCCTATCCCGCCGAGCGTCTCGGCCATGTGTTCGAAAATTCGCAACCCGCCGCAGTGATTACCCGCGCGGTGTTGCGCGAGCGTCTGGGGCAGAACGCGATACCGATGCTCCTGTGCGATACGGAAGCGGTGCAGATCGCAGCACAAAGTGCGGCGCCGTTACCCCCCAGCGCCTTGCCGGATGACCCGGCCTATATTATTTACACCTCCGGCTCGACCGGCCGCCCGAAGGGCGTCGTGGTTCATCACCGGGGTCTGGTCAATCTGCTTTACGCCATGCGCCGCCAACCGGGACTCACCCCGGAAGATACGGTGGTGTGCGTCACGACGATTTCTTTTGATATCTCGGTGATGGATTTATTTCTGCCGTTGGCCTTTGGCGCCAAACTGGTGTTGGCCCAAGAGTCGGAGCGCGTGGACGGCGTGGCGTTGTTGGCGCTGTTGCAACGGCACCAGGCCACCTTCATGCAGGCCACGCCGGTGACATGGCAGTTGTTGCTGGAAGCCGGTTGGCGGGGGCAGCCGCCGCTCAAAATGTTGTGCGGCGGCGAAGCGCTGCCGCGCAAGCTGGCGCAGCGACTGCTGCAATGCGGCGGCGAGCTGTGGAATATGTATGGCCCGACCGAGACCACGGTTTGGTCTTCAGTGCTGCACGTGGTGTCGGGTGATGGCCCGGTTCTGATCGGGCCACCGATAGCCAACACGCAGTTTTATATTCTCGATAGCCATCAACAGGTGGTGCCACACGGCGTGCCCGGCGAGCTGTTTATCGGTGGCGATGGTGTCACGCTCGGCTACTTCGCTTTGCCGCTGGTAACGAAGGAAAAATTTGTTGCCGACAAATTCTCCCAGATTCATGGCGCAAAGCTGTACCGTACCGGCGACCTGGTGCGCATGAAACAGCACGGGCAAATGGAATATCTGGGCCGTAGCGATCACCAAATCAAGCTGCGCGGTTTTCGCATCGAACTGGGAGAAATCGAAGCGGTGTTGTTGCACCATCCGGGCATTTCCGAAGCGGTCGCCATCCTCGGGCAAGACGCTGCGGGAGAGGGTGCAATCTGGGCGTATGCGGTGGCGTCGCCTGCCCAACCGGAGGCGTCTGAAGCTTTGACCGTCGCCTTGCGCACTCGTCTGCTGCAATCTTTGCCGGGCTATATGTGTCCTGCGTCCATCGTGATCCTCGCGGCGCTGCCGCGCACGCCGAATGGCAAAATCGACCGCCGCTCTTTACCGCCGCCGACGTCCGTGCCGCAAAGCACGCAACCCTCGCAGCCGCTCAATGAGGTTGAGCGCCGCCTGGCAACAATTTGGAGTTCGATTCTTGGGCTTGCAGCCATCGACAAGACCGCCGACTTCTTCGAGCTGGGTGGGCATTCACTGCTCGCGGCACGGCTATTAGCCCGCATTGAGGCGGAGTTTGGACAACGCTTGAGCCTGTTGACGCTGTTCAAGGCGCCGAATATCGAAGCGCAGGCGAAGCTGTTGATGCAAGGCGATCAGCGCGAGTACGACTTTCGGCAAGTGGTTCGGCTGCACCCACAGGGCACAAAACCGCCTTTGATCGCGATTCATAACACCGGCGTTTATTATTACCATCTGTCCAAGCGGCTCGCGGCAGACCAACCGCTCACGGCACTGCAGCTCTTCGATCCGGCGCTAACGCGCCCCCACTTGCCGCAAACGATAGAAGAGATCGCTGCCGAGTACGTGCAGCTTATTTACCAGTTTCAAACCACCGGGCCTTACCAGTTGCTCGGCTGGTGCGCGGGCGGGGTATTGGCCTTCGAGGTCGCACGTCAACTGGTTGCAGCAGGGCATGAAGTGTCGCTGCTCGCCATGATCGACGCCTGGGCGCCAGGTCATAACAAAAGACTTTCGCGCGTGCGCGCCACTCTCGCCGATTACTCGTTTCGCTGGCAGTTGATTGCTACGGATTGGCGCAGAGTGGTCAAGGGCGAACAGACTCTGGCGATGTTTCTGGCACGCCGCGCCCTGTCTAAAAAACTGCTCAGTTGGTTGGGCCGTGCAGAAGGCGAGGCGCCCGCGCGCGTTGAGTTCGAGGCGCGCGATGTGAGCGCTGAAAATTACGATCAATGGCTGCTGGGCTATCTTGAGGACACCGAACAACGTTACGAACCCAAAATTTATCCGGGAAAAATAATGCTGCTGTGCAGTGCCGAGGAACCCCACGGTTTATTTCTGGATCCCCAGATGGGTTGGGGCCCCTTTGCATCTGGGGGTGTTGATGTCGCCGTCATCGACGGCGATCACTTCACCATGTTCAAAGGCCAGGGTCTGGAGCAGATGGCCGCGCACATTTCGGCGGTGATGGATGTTTATAACGACCGCAGAAAACGACCCCGCGTAAGCCTATAAATATGTTTCCGATGCGTCGCCCCGCTGCTGCTGTCGACGCATGCGACCCGCATCAGAACAATCCTGCCCGCCTTTCGCCGCTGCTAGGCCGTTTGTTCCCGCGGGGCGTGGTGGGCGCCGAGCTGCGGAGCGCAGTTGATCCGTCACAGTTATTTCCCGACGAAGTGCAATCGCTTGGACGCGCAAGCCCGCGACGACTTCAGGAGTTCGCCGCCGGACGGGTTTGCGCGCGCCGCGCTTTAGGCCAATTCGGATTGGCCAATTACCCGCTGCGCATGGCTAGTGATCGGCGACCGCGCTGGCCCGCTACCGTCGTCGGCAGCATCAGCCACACTACCGGAATGTGTGGCGTGGTGGTTGCCGAGCGTGAGCAATTCTGCGGCATCGGCCTGGATATTGAAATTGTCGAGCAGGTGAACCCGGAAATCTGGCCGATACTCTGTACACCGGAAGAGATGCACTGGCTCGCCACGCTGCGTGCGCCGGAGCAAGCGCGCTATGCCGCGCTCCTCTTCAGCGCCAAAGAAGCGTTTTATAAGTGCCAGTACAACGTGACCCGGCAGTGGCTTGAATTTGACGATGTCACGCTGGATTTTTCTTTAAGCGATCTGGACGCAGGATGCTACGCGGTGCGGCCGCGCAGGAAAATCAAGTTATTGGAGCAATACGCGATGCCCTGGACGGGGCGCTTCGAGTTCTACGCAAACTATGTTGTCACGGCGATGGTGCTTGCGGCGAGTTGACAATAATTCACGCGGATTTTAGTGCGGTTGCTCACAGTACACGAATCAAACAGCACAATAATCGTATCCATAAGCTGTGGTTAAGCCGCACCCCTCTTAATGCGGCGGTGGTTGAGGAGTCCAAAACGGTGCCGGGCTCTTTATTAATCTTGTGCGGGACGGATTGACCCACGCGCACTGGCGAATCAAAAAAACTTACCAGCGTTACCTCATCTCCTACATTTATCCGTTGTAAATGCCCAGCATGCGTTGGCGTATGGATAATGAACTTAAATGTAAAGATTAGGCCTCATATGTGTGTTACCGCACAGAACAGTGCAGGTTGGGTCGTTACAACGGCGGTGCCTGCGTGGACACACTCAAGGAGTGTGGGTAATGCATGCGAAAGGAGCTTAGCCAGATCAATGCAATCAGCAGGTACAGCGAGGTTTCAATGAAGAAGAGTCTGGTTCATCGGGCATTTCAGGCGTTAGTTCTACTTACCTTGGCAACCGCTACGGCGAATGTAATGGCGGTCGGTTATTTCGCGCAGGCGGGAAAGATATACGATGCGGGCGGCCAGGAAATCCAGGTTCGCGGTGTTACCCATTTTGGTTTCAACACTCCGATTCTGCAGCCTCAATACCTGTGGGTTATGGGCTGGAAGGAACAGATCGCACAGATGAAGAGCCTCGGGTTTAACGCCATCCGTCTGCCCTTTGTGCCCGATGCGCTGTACAACACCACTCCCGTTAATCTGTTGGTTCACGTTGACCCGGTTCTGAATCCGGAATTGATCGGCAAGACTTCGCTGCAGGTTCTCGATCTGTGGATGGCCGAGGCGAATCGTCAAGGCATGTACGTTCTGCTCGATTTCCAAAGCGTGTCGATGCAGCGCCTGTACCCGACCTGGTTTGTGTCGAACCCGGCGGACTTTAACCTCGTCTATAACAATCAGGCCTACACCAAGGAACACTGGCTGCGCGACCTCACGTTGGTTGCCCAGCGCTACGCCCATCTATCCCACTTTTTCGGCATCGATATTTATAACGAGCCCAATGGCCGAGTGCGCTGGAGCACGGGAGATCCGAGCGTCACCGACCCGGCTTACTTCTGGAAGGCGGCGGCGGAACTCGCCTCGGCGACGATCCTGGCGGCGAACCCCAAGCTGCTGATTTTTGTGCAGGGTGTCAACGCGAACTACGACGGCAAAGAGAACTCGAACATTCCCATGAACTGGGGCGAAAACTTTCAGCCCCAGGCGTATCAGCCGCTCAATATTCCCAACAACAAGCTGGTACTGACGCCGCATACCTATGGCCCGGATGTGTTCCCGAAATCTTCATTCAGCGCTTTCGACTTTCCGGGCAATCTGGTGGCTAATTGGGACGCCCTGTTTGGCAAGTTCGCGCAAACGCATGCCGTGGTGATCGGCGAGTGGGGTGGCCAGTATGGGCAGGGAGTGAGTGGGCTGCAGGACGTCATTTGGCAGAATACTTTTGTTGACTATCTGCTGGGCAAAGGTATCCGCAACAGTTTCTATTGGTGCTACACCCCGAACAGCGGCGATACCGGCGGCATCCTCGACGACAGTTTGAATGTGCGCCAGGACAAGCTGGCGTTGTTGAAAAAATTCTGGGGAGCGCCAGCGTCCGGTGTACTGCCGCCCGTCCCTGTCGTTCCTGTACCTGTTCCGCCACCGGCACCCGTGACACCGCCACCAACATCGGGTGGATCACAAGCCATTTTTGACGATGCCATGACGTCGCTGTGGGCGCTTTCGGGCTGGAGTTCAACTGCGACGGTCCAGGGTCAATTTGTCAAGTCCGGCGCCAGCGCCGTCAAGGTGGACGCAACCACCTGGGGTGGAGTCAGTTTTGATAGCCGCGATTCCAGCTGGAACTGGACGGATCAATCCGCCGGCCTTTATACCCATTTGAGTTTCGACGTATCCGCAGGCGCAGTGGTCAGCGCGGCGATAGGCGCGCTTGAGGCGAGCCTGGATCTCGGTTGGGGCTTGTCCGCAAAAATATCAAGCTACGTCACTTCGTTTGCGCCGGGCGCCTGGTATCACGTCGAGATTCCACTTGCGGTCATGAATCCAAACAACGTCGCATTCCGGAAAATTGTTTTTCAAAATAACAGCACGTCGAATCTGACGTTCTATGTCGATAAGGTCGAGCTGGTTAACCGCAATGCGGCGGTGCCGCCGACCTCCCCCGCCAGCCCGGTTACGCCCCCGGTATCGGGCGGCGTCCAGCTTTCAGGTTGTACTAATATCATGCCACTGGGCGACTCGATCACACTGGGCATGAACGGTGGGTATCGCAATAATCTGTATACGGGGTTACAGCAAAACAACTGCGGTGTGAGTTACGTAGGAACGGAATCTGACCAGTACACACGGATTGCCGACCATGATCACGAGGGGCATCCAAGATTCGGTATTGAGCAAATCGCGGGAAGTGTCAATACCTGGATAGCGTCCACGCAACCCAACATTATTCTGCTCATGATCGGGACTAACGACACCGCGTGGTGGACCGCAGAGAATGCCGACCAGATCGGAGCCCGCCATAACGCATTGATCGATCAGCTCCGGACCGCACGTCCCAAGGCCTGGATATTTGTAGCGTCTATTCCGCCGCAATCTTCAGTGGTCATTCAACCTAACAATATTGATCGCGCGGTGTTGGCTCAGCAATTCAACGCTGTCATTCGCAAGAATGTGGCGACGCGTGTCGCAGCGGGCCAAAACGTGCGCTTTGTTGACGTTAACTCGGTATTGACGACGGCGGATTTATACGACGGCATTCATCCGACGGAAGCGGCACATGCCAAAATCGCACAGAAGTTTCTGGAAGTGATGCGCGCGGCACTCGGTTCGACATCCATGCAGCCAACCGGCACGGCTGGTTCTGAATCAACGCCGCCAACCGGTACGGCTTCAACCGACACGGCTCCGACTGACCCGCAACCGGGCGTCACGAAAGGCGGAGCACTCGGGCCGTGGGCGGTGCTGTTACTGGCGCTGGTGGGAATGGTGCGGCGCGTGCGTTACGGTCACACGCGGTGGGCGTTATCGTAGTAGTACGGAAGGCAGGTGATGCTCCCATCAGGAGCGGCCACCGGCGCCATCGGACTTTTCAATTTTTGCCTGTTTTGGGTGGCTCCGATATCAGCCATCCAAACTCCTACTGTCCGGCGACCGACCAGAGGTAGTTGTTGCCAGCCTTTGGAATGAAAGACACGTCGCCACGGTTCATGTTGACGGACCACGCTAACCCCGCACTACCGTTGGTATAGCTCGTCGACGACCAATAAGCTCCGGCCTGAATACCGCTGAAGCCCTCACCGTTCAGGAAGGCGGCTGGATCGGCTGCCTCACTGTTCACCAGACTTTCCAGCTCATTGACATTGGGCATCCGCCAGTCGGTGTAACCGCAAAGTTCAAGATCGTTAGCGAAATCCAGAGCCTGTAACCAGGTTCGAGTTATGGCCTCCGGACTCCTGACCCACAGTAAGCCCGTCACGTTGTCTATGACGCAATTGCCGGTCCCGTCGACAGTAAAGTGCGGAGTCGGCCAGGGTACACCGGCCTGGTGTTCGCCGTCCTGGCCGGTACCGGCGCACGCAATCACCGCACCCGCCGTGTCGCTGCACGTAATCTGGCCGGTTACCGGCAGGTCTGCGGGCGCGGCTTGTGCCCAGGTGAGTGGCAACAGGCTTGTGGCAAGTGTCAAAATCAGCGGCAGGTTACGCATGTTAAGGTTCTCCATATCAGGTTTCAGGTCATTGTGATCAAGGTGATGCACGCTCTCTCTACTTCCCGGCGCGCACGGGCAGGACGTAGTTGCCCGCAAACTTCGCCTGGGGCGACACGATGCCGTTTATTACAATGAACCCCCACGCATCAGACGCACTTCCGGCAACGCTGGTTGACGACCACAAGATCGATTCAGTCTGAAACGTGAACCCGTTGTTTCGCAGCCAGACCCCGACATTACTAAGCCCGTAATTGACCAAGCTGCGCAGATCTTTGCGATTCGGCATTCGCCAGTCAGTAAAGCCGCAAAGGTCGAGGTTGTTGGCGTAGTCGAGCGATTGTTGCCAGGTTTGAAATACAGCGTCCTGCCGAACCCACATCAGGCCCGTGAGGTTATCGGTGATGCACTGACTGGTGCCGTCCACGCTGAAACGCGGATTCGGCCAAGCCACCCCGACCTTGAGATCACCATCCTGGTCGGGTATGTCGGGACCTTTCTGGGTGTTATTGGCGCACCCAGACGGATAACCCGAGGGGCCGTCACACCAGGTCTGGCCGGTTTTGGGTAGTGCGATGGCGCGGGTAAAGGAGGGAGGCGAGCCTTTGCCGCCGATCCCACATGACCCCGGGCAGAGGTCTTTCAGCAACTGCGTGTTGGTGCCGTCGGTTTTCCAAAGCTCAGTGCCGCTGATGCCATCGTTGGCTTTGAAATAAAGTACGCCGTTCAAGACGCTGAATTCAGCGGGGTTGGAACTCATCCCCGCTGCAGTATTGATGTCTTTCACCAGCACCGTGCCAGCATCAGTGCCGTCGGTTTTCCAGAGCTCGGCGCCCTCCATGCCATTGTGCTCACTGACATAACCATTGCGAGCATTGAAATAAAGAGCGTTGTTAAATTTGATAAGGCCGGAAGGAGAAGAACCAGACCCAGGTGTGGGATTAATGTCCTTCACCAACACGGTGCCGTCGGTGGTGCCATCGGTTTTCCAGAGCTCTAGCCCCGTCAAGCCCTCGCTGGCCACAAAATAAAGTGCGCCGTTGAGCTCGGTGACGTTGGGAACGGAAGAGTAATTCCCAGCGAAGGCAATGATGTTCTTCACCAGCACTGTGCCGGTGTCGGTACCGTCGGTTTTCCAGAGTCCAGCGAGTACACCGTCCCCGGCGCTAAAATAAAGCGCTCCGTTGAAGGCGGTAAAGCTGTGAGGATTAGAATTTCCCACGATAGGATTGATATCCTTCAACATGACCGTGCCGGCCGTGGTGCCGTCGGTTTTCCAAGGCTCTTGGCCGTGCACTTCGTCATTGGCTGTGAAATAGAGGGCACCGTTGAAAACGGTGAAGCCGTCGGGGAAGGAGTTCGCCCCAGGTCGCGCTGTGTCGATGTCTTTCACCAACACCGTACCGGCGGCAGTGCCGTCGGTTTTCCAGAGCTCAGTGCCATTCACACCGTCGTCGCCCCGGAAATAAATCGCGCCGTTGAGTACCGTGAACCCGGGATGTACCGAATGCGCTCCGGCTGCGGTATTGATGTCCTTCACCAGAGCTGTGCCCTCGGCGGTGCCGTCAGTTTTCCAGAGCTCATAACCCGTCACGCCGTCTCCGGCCGCAAAATAAAGTGCACCGTTGAGTTCGGTGATGCTGTCCGGGGAGGAATCCGCTCCGGTGGCGGGATTAATGTTTTTCACCAACACCGTACCGGCGGTGGTGCCGTCGGTTTTCCAAAGCTCATTGCCGTTCACGCCGTCGTTGGCCTGGAAATAAATTACGCCATTGAACTTGGTGAAGCCGGAAGGGTTGGAACTCCCCTTGGCCGTGGCATTGATATCTTTCACCAACACGGTGCCGTCGGCCGTGCCATCGGTTTTCCAGAGTTCGTTGCCGTTCACACCGTCATTGACGGCCAGGAACTTAATTGCCGGGGCGCTGACCGATCCTCCGCCGCCGCCGCTATCTCCGTCCTTTGGTATACAAGCGCCGAGTGTCAACAACAACGCCGTGACGCAAGAAATGCGCAAAAAACCGGAGAACCTTGAGGTCATGTACGCAGTCTGTTTTTTCATAAGTTTTCCTCACCTTGTTCAATTTTCTTGGGCGCGTAAATCAACCGTCCTTAACACAGGTGGATTTATGCTTGAGGGCCATACTGAGCCTGGGTGGTAGCACGGTCTGTTCGATGGCGAACCAGGCATTGTGAAAATTCTCGGGGCCAAAACATTTTAGTAAAGTGACGCGCGGTGATCAGCAGATACGACTCTCGCGCACGACGTTACGCGGGGAACCGAAGGCCCAAGGGTGAGCAGCCGAGATGCTTTTCAACCTTGGTGCATTCGACGCCACCCCAACAGGAAACATACTGCGATGACGTCGTCCTGCCTGGGCGTTCACTGCCGGTGACGATGCAGCGCGCGCGGCGTTGCTTTCGCCGCGCTGCCACGGCCAGCTAACTCATTCCGTAATAGCTCATCGGTCCATCGCACTGACCTGGACAGATGTCTTTCAGCAACTGCGTTCCCTCGGCAGTACCATCGGATTTCCAGAACTCCAAGCCGTTCACGCCGTCCCGGGTCCGGAAATAAAGCGCGCCATTGAGCACGTTGAAGAAGGCCGGGGCAGCATCCTTTCCAATCGCGTTTTTGATGGCCACCACCAATACCGTGCCGTCGGCTGTGCCATCAGTTTTCCAGAGCTGCGCGGGACTGCTGCCGTCGCTGGCCTGGAAGTAAAGCGCGCCGTTGAACGGGGTGAGGCCGCTAGGGTAGGAACTTCCGCTGGCATTACTGATGTCCGTCACGCGTACCGTGCCGTTCGCATGGCCGTCGGTTTTCCAGAGTTCATAGCCGTTTGCGCCGTCGTTGGCCTGGAAATAAAGCGCACCGTTGAACTTGGTAAAGCCCCAAGGATAGGAACTCGCCCCGGCCACGGTATTGATATCCTTCACTAGCACGGTGCCGTCGGCGGTGCCATCGGTCTTCCAGAGTTCAACGCCGAGCGCACCGGCGTCGCTGTTGGCACTGAAATAAAGCGCGTCATTGAATGCGTATAAGGCAACGGGCGGTATCGCGTAGCCGACATTGAATTCCTTCACGCGCACCGTGCCGACTGCCGTGCCGTCGGTTTTCAAGACACTACTTTGCGAGGTGTAATAAAGGGCACCGTTAAGTTCGGTGAAGCCAGTAGGAGAGGCCCCTAAATTCACTATCTTTACCGTTCCCTCGGGAGTGCCGTCGGTTTTCCAAAGATCCGCGCCTTTAGAGGCGAGAGGACTGGACCGGAAATAAAGCGCATCATTGAAGACGATAAATCCGGAAAGATAAGTGCCAGAAAGTGGGTCTTCTCCCGGATTCATGTCTTTCACCAGAACCGTACCTTCAGCAGTCCCGTCGGTTTTCCAGAGCTGTTCGCCGATTACGCCGTTGTTAGCTGCGAAATAAAGTTCGCTGTTGAACGCGGTCAAGCCGGTGGGGGTGGACGACTCTCCTGGAGTGGGGTTGATGTCCTTCACCAATACCGTACCGTCAGCGGTGCCGTCGGTCTTCCACAGTTCACGGCCATGCACGCCGTCGTCCGCTCTGAAATAAATCACGCCATTGAGTGCGGTGAAGCCGGACGGCTGGGATGTCGCTGCAGGGGTGGTGGTATTGATGTCCTTCACCAGCACCGTGCCCTCGGTGGTGCCGTCCGTTTTCCAGAGTTCATACCCGTTAACGTCGTCGTTGGCGGACAAGAATCTAATTGTCGGGGTGGCGTCCGATGCACCTTTGTCTGGACCACCGCTGCTATCGGGCTCACTGCCACCTCCGTCGTTCGGTATACAAGCGCCGAGTGTTAACAACAACGCCATAACGCAAGAAATGTGCACGAAACCGGAGAGCCTTGGGGTGAGGAATACCTGCTGGTTTTTCATAACTGCTCCTGTCGCTTGAACCTGGGTTTTGGGCGTGGAATCAACTGCTCTTAAACGAACAAGATGAATTCGTGCCAGGAAGTAACAATGCGCGCAGGACGAAGAGGGGTCTGTTCGTTGGCAAACCAAATGGGTGCTGCAATTTTCCAAACCAAAACAGTTCCGGGAACGATGCAAGCGCATCATGGACGCGCACATGCGCTGCTGCACTCAACGCAGCCCGGGGCAGCAGTCCTTCAGTAGTTGCGTACCGAGGCTTGGAAATGCAGCACGCTGTTGAAGAGAATGGCCTCGTCGCTTCGTCAATACCCGGCACATTTTCCGGGGCATAAATCTTTCAGCAGTTGCGTGCCCGCCTCGGTGCCGTCGGTTTTCCAGAATTCCTTGCCATTCACGCCGTCGTCGGCTGGAAAATACAGTGCACCATTGAGTTCGATGAAGACGTAAGGGTTGGACTCTGCGGGTACGGGTGGGATGGAAATTGTTCCCACCGCAGCATTTATGTTCTTCACCAACGTCGTACCTGCGGTGGTGCCGTCAGTTTTCCACAGCTCATGGTTGCTCACGCTGTCGTCGTTTCTGAAATAAAGCGCGCCGTTGAAGACGATGAAGCCGTAAGGGTAAGGATGACGTGAGACTTCTCTATTATCCATCACCCGCACGGTGCCTGGGGGAGTGCCGTCGGTTTTCCAGACCCCATAGCCGATTGCGTAGTCGGAGGCACCGAAATATAACGCGCCGTTGAAGACGGTGAAGCCGTAAAAGGGAGAACCCACCCCGGCGGTGCTATTGATGTTCGACATCCGCACCGTACCGTCGGCAGTGCCGTCAGTTTTCCAGAGCTGCTGGCCGTGCACGCCGTCGTTAGCTTTGAAATAAAGTGCGTCGTTAAATTTGATGAAGCCGATGGGATTGGAACCCGCCCCAGTCGTATTGATGTCCTTCACCAGCACCGTGCCCGCAGGGGTGCCGTCGGTTTTCCAGAGTTCAAAACCATCGACGCCATCGTAGGCATGGAAATAAAGCGCGCCATTGAAGACCGTGAGGCCGGAAGGGAAGGAACCTGCGCCGGCATCGGTCGCGGGGTTGATGTTCTTAACCAGCGCCGTGCCGTCGGTGGTGCCGTCGGTTTTCCAGAGCTCCACGCTATTCACGCCGTCGTTGGCTGCGAAGTAAAGCGCGCCATTAAAGACCGTAAGGCCGGAAGGGAAGGAGCTCATCCCGACGGCGGTATTGATATTCTTCACCAGCGCCGTGCCGTCTGCGGTGCCGTTGGTTTTCCAGAGCTCAGCGCCGTTGATTTCATCGTAGGCTACGAAGTAAAGCGCTCCGTTGAATACCGTGAAGCCGGAAGGTCCATACGGGTAAGAATTCTCCCCAGCCGGGGTATTGATGTCCTTCACCAGCAACGTGCCTTGACCCGTGCCGTTGGTTTTCCAGAGCTCCCTGCCATGCACGCCGTCGTTGGCCTGGAAATAAAATGCGCTGTTGAACTCGGCGAAGCCGGAAGGGTAGGAACTCTCGCCGACCGCAGGATTGATGTCCTTGATTAGCACCGTGCCGTCGGCGGTGCCGTCAGTTTTCCAGAGCTCAACACCGTTGATGCCATCGTTGGCAGCGAAGACTTTAATCGCCGGGGCGCTGCTGTCTGGACCGCCGCTATCTGGCTCACGGCCATCTCCGCTGGGTATGCAAGCACCGAGTGTGAACAACAAGGCGGTGATGCAAGAAATCCGCAGGACACCGGGCAGCCTTGAGGCGACGAGTACCGTCTGCTTTTTCATAACTTCCCCCGCCAGTTGCAAATAGGTTTTGGGCACGCTGTCAACTGTGCTTACAAGAAATTGGATTTGTATCTGGAAGTAATGATGGGCGCAGGAAGGGCAGGCGGTCGGTTCGTTGGCAAACGCAGGAAGGTACTGAAATTTCTCGAATCGACGGTCGTCAAGGTTATGTGCTGTGCTGCGGCGAGCTTGTCAAAGATATGCGGCGCCGGATCAGACTTTTGCCGAGCGCGATTCCAGGCCGTTCAATGTACGCATAGCCAAACGCAGCGCTCAACAGCAGCACAGCGGCGCAGACGCTGCCGATAGCCCAATAATTTTGCGGCGCGGACATCGCGAAACTTCTGACCGGAGGGATCGCGAAAACAAGTGTCAATACCAGGCCTTGCATCAAGTAAAGGCTGTAACTAATGTTCCCCAACCGATGCGCAGGCGTCGTCGTGAGCAAGCCAAACAACGACGCGCCCGAACACACGAGATAAAAAAATACCGCCAGGAGCATTGCGGTAAACGTTCCATAGCCGCGACTCGATGTTGCGAAAATAATTGTCAAGCATGCGAGCGCCAGGGCGGAAGACAGGTTGTGCGACATGCGCAGCTTGATGTTGGCATGCAAAAGTGAGGCGACTGCCATGCCACTCAAAAACAGTGCCGCGAAACCCATGGTGTCAACACTCAGCACTACTTTCCCGGAAAGACACAGGGCAAGCGCCCCGCAAACAAATAACAAATGTGCTCTACCGCGCGCGAAATATGCGGTCGCCATCAGCGAGGCATAGAACGCCCATTCGTACCAAATGGTCCAGGTCACACTGGCGAGCACGTGTGTGGCCGGGTAACCGTTCACATCGGGTTGCGTATCGATCATGCCCAGCGCCAGCCATTGAAGCATCGACCCCAGCACAACCTCCGCAGGCGCGTGGAGTTGAAAACCGGTGCGTGCGAATACGATGAAAAACATCACGAGCACAACACACAGATACATGGGAGCAATACGAAACAGCCGGCCGAGGTACAGGTCGCGCCAGCGTGGCCGCCCCTGCGCGCGCAGCAGTTTTCCCCAAAACAGAAACCCGGTAATCATGAAGAATAAAGACACCGCGACCGGCCCTAGCAAGGCGTAGAAGCGGGAGCTTGGATCGCCCCAGACGCCGGTTTCGATAAAGCGGTGTGTCAAAACCAGATGAAAAACAAATACCGTGAGCGACAGGAATCCCCGCAGTCCATCAAGCGCGGAATAGCGGATGCTGGAATCAGGCGGGCTGTCGATGCAGCGAAACACGGGTAATGCCGCCATTGCCATAACGACGGCTAACAAGACGAAGTAAGCCCATACGGCATGGAGGTTCATTTGGATTCCGGAGTTGTATCGCAGTACTACTGCTAGTATCACGACTCAGAAATATCGGAACAAATGAAACGGACGAATTTTTTTGCCCTGCTAGGCGCGGACCCGCAGCAATACTGTACGTATTGCAAGGGGCTGCAACAACGCAGGGCGAAAAAAGCCGCCGTTTCATGTTTCGATATTTCTGAGTCGTGATACTAGTGTTTCACCACGCCTGATCTGCTTCTGTTCGATACACCGCGCTGCCCACGTATGTACGAGACCGCACAGACCGCGCCGCGTGCCGCGCGAACAATCGTCGGTTGAATTGACGACTAAGGGAGAACGTAATGCACATCAAGACCATTGTGTTGCCGGTAATTTTTCTGTTTGCGATGCCCAGTGCCTGTGCGTCTCCCAAGCCCTTGTCTGACTGGCCGGAGTGGGACGATTTTGTCGGCCATTTTGTACAGGCCGACGGCCGCGTAGTTGACGTGACCTTTGAACGCAAGAGCACGTCGGAAGGGCAATCCTACGCATTGTTCTTTGCGTTGGTCGCGAATCAGCGCCCCCGGTTCGACGCTATTCTCAAGTGGACCTCTGACCATCTCGCTGCCGGACAACTCGGCAACAAACTTCCGGCCTGGTTGTGGGGGCAACGCGACGATGGCAGTTGGGGAGTGAAGGATGAGAACTCCGCTTCCGATGCGGATCTGTGGATTGCTTACAGCTTGTTGGAAGCCGCACGTTTGTGGAAAGCGCCGGAGTACGCCGACACCGGCCGCAAGCTGCTGGCACAGATTCAACGACATGAGATTGCCCAGGCCGGGAGCGCCGGTACGGTACTGCTGCCCGGCGCAATTGGCTTCGCGCTCGATAAAGGGCGTTTCCGCATCAACCCCAGCTATTTACCCGAGTTCATGTTTCGTTACCTGGCGGCGGCTGACCCGCAAGGACCATGGCAGTCGGTATGGGACAGCTACATGCGTATGGCGCCGGAAATATACCGTAGCGGCATCGCCCCGGATTTATTCGTCGTCGATGCCAAGGGTCTGGTCATGCCAGATACCGAGACGGAACCCTCCGGCAGCTACGACGCCATCCGCGTTTATCTGTGGGCGGGAATGTCCGGGCAGAGCAGCGCAAAAAAAATCAAGCTGCTCGCCCCTTATGCGGCGCTGATTAACCAGCACGGTGCGCCGCCCGAGAAAGTGAATCCGCAGACCGCAGCGGCGATTAAATCCGATTACTCGCCCATTGGATATTCAGCGGCGGTGTTGCCGTTCCTCAGCGCGCTCGGCGACGCCCCGGCGTTGAACAAGCAGCGCGACCGGCTGCGCACCAAACGCAGCGGGCCGACACACTACTACGATCAGGTGCTGATTTTATTTGGCAAAGGCTGGCTCGACGGCCAGTACCGCTTCGACGAACAGGGCCGCTTGCAACCTAAATGGATGAAATGAGCGGGCGCGACAGCAGGGCACTGAGCTGCATAGCACCTGCTTACATTTCCCCAAGAATCCGTATACTCCAAAAAGTAAAAATGGTTTGGAGAAAAACATGGCAAGCGCCGAGCAACTAAAAGCACTTCTCAAGTCACACATCGAGGGTGATGAGGGACGTTTTTTGTCCATTGCTATGCAGGTTGCCGCCCATGAAGCCAAACTAGGTCATGGGAAATTAGCCGAAGAACTTCGCGACATGATTGATGCTGCAAAGTCCCGAGGACAAGCTGCAGGCAGTGCTGGCAAGTTGGTCCCGCTCAACAAACCACGCGGCGAATTGGTAGGACTCCTCAGCGTGTCGTATCCAAGCACTCGCCTGTCCGACATGATTCTCGACGACTGCGTATTGCAGAAACTCAAGCGAACCATCAAGGAACAGCGATTTTTCGCCAAGTTGAAAGAACATGGCTTATCGCCACGACGTAAGTTGCTTCTTGTTGGCCCTCCAGGAACAGGTAAGACAATGACGGCCGCAGCCCTTGCGGCAGAATTAGGAATTCCGCTATTCCTTGTTCGACTCGATGTGTTGATTACAAAATATATGGGGGAAACTGCGGCTAAATTGCGACAGATTTTCGATGCTATTGCCGACGTGCGTGGCATCTATTTTTTTGATGAATTCGATGCGATCGGTTCGCAACGAAGTCTTGCCAACGATGTTGGCGAGATACGGCGGGTGCTCAATAGTTTTCTGCAAATGATCGAGCAGGATCAATCACACAGCGTGATCATCGCCGCAACCAACCATCCTGATGTCCTCGACTACGCGCTCTTCCGCCGTTTTGACGACATGATTCAGTACGGCCTGCCCAATCAGGAGCAAATCATTTCGATGCTCAAAGCGCGGCTCGCTGGATTTCAAAGCAAGCGTTTTTCTTGGCGCAAGATTGCTGGGCATGCGTTTGGGTTAAGTTACGCAGAGATTTCGAGAGCCGCCGACGAGGCGATCAAGGACAGCATCATCCGCGACTGCAACTCTGTGGTAGAAGCCGACCTCGTGCGCATGCTGGAAGAACGCAAATTGATCAGCGGAAAATTGGCCAGCAACAACAATAACCAATCGCCAAGCGATGACGAATCAAGTGCCCGATAATCGCCCGCATATTGTCCTTTCCGAAACTTCAGTAGCTAAACCTTTCACCGCCCACTCCGCTGGCGGTGGGGATTCGAAAGAAGTCCCAGAGCTTTCTCGCGCCCAACACGGCGCATTCCTCCAAACCCAGCTCCAAGCACTCAAGCCAATTGCTGAAGATGCCGCAGCCAAGCAGCATGAAATGGGCCTCGAAAGCGGAATCGGGCTTCAAATTCAATTCCGCAGCCAGCCTGATGTCGAATTGGCATTTGAAAGTCTCGCCAACGAGCCGCAGCACATTGAACTGCTGAGCATCCGCAAGGAAGGTGAGTTCACCTACGCCAACGTATTCGTGCCCGATGGCAAACTCGCGCATTTTGAAAAATACATTGCCGAGTACCTTGCGGAGAAGAAAAACAAGAATGGCAAACCTATCGACCATAAAGCGCTGCTGAATACCCTCTCTTCAATCCGTACACAAGCCATTCGCGGTCTATGGCAAGACGAGATTGAACTGCCGAGTGACCCCAATGAAAAGTTTTGGTGGGAGGTCTGGCTGACTGTTCGTGGCGCAGGTGAACAGGTGGTCGCAGATTTTCGCAAACTGGCCGCCGCAGTCGGTTGTTCGGTTAGCGCAGCTCGTGTGGATTTTCCCGAACGGACGGTCGTACTGATGTATGGCTCGGAACACCAGTTCTCCCAATCAGTATTGACACTGAATTGTGTGGCGGAACTTCGCCGCGCGAAAGAAACGGCTGAGTTGTTTGACGGCATGAATGCCGAGGAACAGATCGTTTGGAAGGATGAGCTGCTGGCCCGAACAACGTTCCCCGCACACACTGACAATGTGCCACGCGTTTGTCTTCTCGATACTGGCGTGAACCGGGGGCCATCCATTGCTCGCCCCCGTAATGACGAGCAATGATCTGCACACGGTGGAACCGGCCTGGGGTGCTGATGACGAATGCAATCACGGCACCGGTTTGGCAGGCATCGCCATCTACGGCGACTTAACCGATGCCCTCAGCACCGATCAACCTATCCGGATTGATCATCTTCTTGAATCGGTCAAACTCACTCGGAAAGAGGGAGAAAATGCGGGGAATGGCGAATTTCACGCGAACCTATTTGCCGAAGCGGTAAGTCGGCCCGAAATCGCTGCACCACAGCGTCCCCGACTATTTAGTTCGGCGGTGACGGCCTCGGATTACCGTGATCGCGGTCGCCCTTCCTCGTGGTCGTCCACAGTGGACCGGTTGGCGGCGGATGCGGATGGAAGCGGAAAATTTCCACGGCTCATGGTCCTATCCTCTGGGAATACCAGAGAGCACGCTGCCTGGATCACTTACCCTAACAGCCTCTCAACCAATCTGATTCACGATCCCGGTCAAGCTTGGAACGCGCTGACGGTGGGTGCATTCACGGAAAAAGTTGAAACTGAAATTCCCAGCGTGGAGCCTGTGGCACCGTTTGGCGGGCCCAGTCAGTTTACCACAACCTCGGCAACTTGGGACAAGGCATGGCCGCTAAAGCCTGATGTGGTATTCGAAGGCGGGAATGTAGCGAAAGATGCGCTCGGTGCGGTAGGGATGCCAAGTCTCGACTTATTGACGACGTACTTCAAGCCGACCGAAAAACTCTTCACTACCACCAATGCCACCAGCGCAGCATCCGCGCTGTGCGCACGCATGGCCGCGCAACTCATGGCTGCTTACCCGCAACTACGGCCTGAAACCATCCGTGCCCTCATCGCCCATTCCGCCGATTGGACAGACGCCATGCGGCAGACATATTTGCCAGCGGACAAGCTGCCTACCAAAAATGACTACGCCTATCTGATCCGCCACTGCGGCTGGGGCGTCCCTGACCTGGAACGTGCACGATGGAGCGCGGCTAATTCGCTGACGTTGATCGTCGAGGACTTGGTTCACCCGTATCAAAAGGCAAAGGGGAAAATCAAAACCCGCGACATGAATCTGCACACGCTGCCCTGGCCGAAAGATCAACTGGAGTCTCTTGGCGAGACCAAAGTAAATATGCGGGTGACGCTTTCCTATTTCATCGAACCCAACCCATCTGCCCGAGGCACCGCATCGAAGTACCATTACCCCTCACACCGGCTGCGATTTGATGTGCGCCATCAACATGATTCGGAAAAAGAATTTCTTGCTCGCATCAATGCAGCTGCGGCCATGGAAGAAGATGGTGAACATACCAATCCCAAGGACCCGGATTGGTTACTCGGCGGACGGCAGCGACACAGGGGTTCGCTGCATCAGGATGTGTGGGAGGGCACTGCCGCTGACCTAGCCAGCCGAGGTTTTCTTGCTGTCTATCCTGCGATGGGTTGGTGGCGCACTCGCCCCAAACTGGAACGTTACAATTTACCCGCCCACTACAGCTTGATCGTTTCCATCCGTACACCGGAAACAGGCCTTGACATTTACAACGCGGTCGCCGAGAAGATAAAAACGCCGGTTGTCATCACAGCTCGAACGTAGCGTAAGGCTTAAACACAACAGCAAATAGCGCTACATATCGGTACCGGGAAACGACGCGTCGTCAACAATCGCAATTAATAACGGTGCCGTGATCTCAGGAAGGTTGGGAAACAAAGGTCATCGAGCGGCTGGCACATGACCTGCGCACGGATTTCCCTCACATGAAGGGTTTTTCTCCACGCAATCTCAAATACATGCTTGCCTTGGCAGAGGCGTGGCCCGATGCCGAATTTGTGCAAGCCGAAGAACGCGAGAAGGTAGTCGGCGACAGCTTCCAGATCAGCCTCTTAGCCACCTTTCCATCCGCTTTTCCGTTTCTTCTTGTGTCAACATGCGGCCCGCTTCGGCGTCCGCGTCTCCTTGCTCAGTCTTCTGCCGGACATAAATTTGATACTGAATGTCCTCATACGACCCGCCGTCCGGGATATTTTTCAGAAGCTCTTCCATATCGCGCTTGGCACTATGCATTTTTCTGCCCTCTAACATGTGAACCCAAGGTGGTATTTACATAAGGTCTAAAAACGGCCCTTCACACCACCACTTAAAACTTGTTGATTCTTGCTCTCAACAATGCGTGCGGATTCTTGAGCCACGGGCAGCGCGGGTTGATTGAGCGTCGGCACCAGCCGCAGGATCGGCGTCGAGTCCTTGCGCAGCACAATCTGCGCATTACGCAGCAATCCGAACACGCGCGGCCCGCGCACCAGGTAGCGCTTGGCCATGCGTGCGGGGGCTTGCATCAAGCGGTAACACCACTCCAGCCCTGCATTCTGCATCCACAACGGCGCGCGGCGTTCGTCGCCGGTGAGGAAGTTGATCGATGCGCCGATGCATAATGTCAAGCCCAGAGCAATACCGCGTGCCTTCAGGTGTTGTGCGATGATTTCTTGCTGCGGCGAGCCCACCGCCAGCAGGCAGAAACGAAACGGGCTGTGCGACTCGATGAAACGCAAGCAGGTTTCAACCGCTTCCGGGTCATGGATGAATCCCATCGGGGGGTTATAGTGCGCCAAGCGCCGCACACCATAACGCGCGCCCAGTTGGCGGGCCTGCTCAGCCGTGCCGCCGATCAGCACCAGTGCGTCGTCGGGCGCGATCACTTCGGCAAAGAGTTTTGCGGTCAGATCACTGCCGGTGCACACCGGCAGTTGCATCCCTTTGGTGAAGTGCAAAATCTTCGACAGAAAGCGGCTGTCGAGGAGGATGTAATTGGCTGTGGCGTAAAGCGCACGAAACGACGCGTGCTCATGCAAGCGGATCATGTGATCGGCGTTCGGCGTCACCACATAGCCGTAGCGGTGCTGGCCGAAATTGGCGGCCACCTGCGTGAATCTGGCGAGATCATAATTATCAAACTGGAAGGTTAATTTTGCGGCGCGGGGTTGCGAAATGCGGGCGGCAGACTTTACGAATCTGGCAGTGAGCACTTCAAGCACTGCCAAGGGCAACAGTGCCAAGGTGATGATCCAGCGGGGCAGAAAATCTTCCGCCGCTTTAACCAAGGCATCCCAAGGCTTGCTCGGGCGATCTGCCAACAAAGTCACCGGCACGCTGCCAGCGACGTAATCGATGTTGCGCGACGGCAGCGCTAATTCCATGTGCTGGGGGCACAGACCGATGGGCACCGCCAAGGCCTTGAGGCGTTGCACCGTTGCGAGTATTTCCTGCTCCGCCGTGGGCGGCAGCGTCAGCAGAATCCAATCAATCTTGCGGGTCTTGCCCAACTCAAGGAGTTGTTCGAGGCTGCCCACCGGTTTAATCATGCCCTGCGCTGCACCCTCGATTGGGTCGTCAAAGACGCCCAGCAGTTCGATGGTGTCGGCCCGCGTTTGACGCAGCGTCTGCACCAGGCGATCCGCCACCGGACCCGCGCCGACTACGGCGATCACTTCGGTCAATACGCCGTGATGCTGCAAACGCCGCACCGCCTGCGCGGCCAGCACCCGCGTGAGTGAGGTCAACAACAGGCCGGTTGCAAACCACATCGCCAGCCAAGCGCCCGGAAAGTTTTCCAGTGCTTGACTGATTCCGCCCAACACCAGAATCACGCCGGAAAATATCGTAAAGCGCAGCGCATAAGAACGAACCAGCAGCGACATCTGGCTGCGGCTGGCCACCGCGCCGAAGCGCCGGTCGTAAAGAATGAAGGGCGCCAACACGGCGGCGACCCATGCCGCTTGCTCGAAGCCATTCCCGAAACCGGCAGCGGCGAAGTTCAGCGGCGCCAGCCACTGGGTGTAGAAAAGAGTGCTGAGGGAGGCGGCAAGCAGAAGGCAGAGGATATCGGCAACTAACAACAGGCCTCCAACCATCGAAACCACGCTATAACTCAAGCTGGATTTCGTTTGCGCAGGCATGCTGAGCAACGTTTCGTTGGCTACGTTTATTGGGTAATCCGTGGTCAGGTTCATGGCGCGTTCGCTCGATAGAAAGGTGGGTTGATTGAGTTCAGGAATTGAAGATAGGCTTCGAGAAATTCAGCGTCTGTGCGTCGCCATACTCAGTACGCTGGCGCACATGGATGTTCTGAAGGGGGCGCTTGTCATCAACTCACGGCAATCCGCTGTGAGTGAGTTTGCTACCGAGATTTTTTACTGCGTGGCGACAACAGAGGTCGATGGGGATGAATAAGATGGGTCCAGAAAACCGGGTGTTTTTGTGAGCATAACGTCTGCGACAACGGCCTCAAAAAAACGCGGCAGGTTCAAATAAGCGGACGCTATCGTTGCAGTAAAATGAGATTTAACAAGGAGGCGTGCGATGTGATTCGCGTCGGCGCCGACTTTCCCCCTCCCCGCGTAAAGTCAACGCGGTGGGGAATCAGTGCCGGGTCGTGGGAAAAGATACCGGGGCGGGTGTACACGAAAGAGCAGCGGACAGATTTCAGGATTTCGACCCATAAGATGAGCATCCCCAGCCGTTGCTCAAGCATCCTGCTTCAACGACGGCATCCACTTTTTCCAGACTAGCCCAAGCGCGATCAAGAAGACAAAAATGGACAATGCGCCGCCGCCGCGCTTGCGACTCGTTACATCTGACGCATTTGTGTTGCCAGCGATGTCGGTCGCCGTATCGGTTGGTAGTGCGGTCTCTATCCCCGCCCACTGATATGCTGAAGTCAGTGCGGCAGAGACCTCCGTGCGCATGATGCTCCCGGGCGCACCCGCAGGACACACCGTCCCGAAACAAAGACCCAAATCCAACGCATGTTGCGCGCCGCTGATCACGCGAATTTCATCTGCTGTCCCGCACGTATACCTTAGGCCGGGAGCGGTAACGTCAACCGGGCGCGTACCGCCGTCACGGGCATTGCATAAGTTGATGGCTTGCGCATGCGGCACCAGCGTGTCGCTCGTTCCGTGAACGATGAAGATAGGCGCGACATTGCCGCTGATTTGATGATTGAACGAATTTGCGACCAGGAATTCGCTTAGATCTTGTTTCAAACACCGCAGTAACTCGGGCGGTGGGCTGAGCAGATCAACGCGCGCGAGATCGGTTACGGTGAGCGCCACGCAACGCGCCAGGTAGGGTGGCGGACTGGCCGTGTTAACGCTGCCCAAGTTGAAAACGCGATCCGGAATATGGGCCTCGATACCGGCAGTGAGGCGTGCGGGATCGATTGCGCCTAAGTCGATGTCCTCCAATCGGATTTCGATATTGCCGTTGCTGGAGCCAAACAAGTTGGCGATGGTCTTCAAGCCGAAACCGCGAAACGCTGCATAGCGTCCGCCCGCCGGAACAGCGCCGTCGAGAAATTCAAATAGATCGAGGGCCGGATAAAACAACACGGACTTTTTTACCGCCGCCGGATCATGCGTCGCGAGCCAAGCCGCCAAATGCGCGCCTGCCGATTGGCCAAACAGCGTGACCTTCTCCTGTCGCGCTCCAAATGCCGGGCCGTTTTGCACCACCCAGCGCAGCGCGTCCTGCACGTCTTCAGTGACTTCACGCCAGCTCACGCGATTGCACTCTGCGTTGCCGTCGGAATCCCCAATCAAGCGGTAAAATGGAGCGAAAACAACAAATCCCTGTGCCGTGAACATGCGCACGGTCGCCTCCAATCCCAACACCGAGAAACCACGGCCGCTCCAGGTTCCGCCGTGGAGCGCGAGCATCGGTTTCAGATTCGCCGCCGTGATGTCGTTTTTATACATGCGCATTTCAAGCTGGCAAGTTCCGTTGCCGCGCGGGATGCCTGGTATGGTTTTGTAGCGCACCTGTTTGACGAAGGGTTGCGGCGTATCGTTGGCGGTGACGACGCCGATTCCCAGCCGGGTCGATGGCAGCGTCGTCCATTTCTTGCTGGGAATTTGCGGCAATGGATCGTTCGCTTGCCCGCTATCGGGTGTCCATGCGGCGTTGCCCAATTCGACTTTCTCGCGCTCGCCGGTTCGTTCCGCGCAAAACTCCGCCGGAGTCGTGGGACGAAACGCGACTTCCTGCGTGCAGGCGTCGTCCATAAAATATTGTCCAGCATCGGCGCCATACAGATCCGCCGCTAAACAGCTGTTCGCGCTTTTTACGTAAAGCGTTTTTTGTGGCAAAGGTAATTCATATTTGCGCAACAACGCGTCGCACCCGATGCCCGCGCCCAGCTCGGCAAGATAGGCTTTGCGTTCGCTCTCATTCATGGTGGCGAGCCGCAACAGTATTTCCGCGCCCTGGGTCCCCAGGATCTCCGTTATGATTTCAGGAACATCAAACGCACGCAGTAGTGCGCGCACCGCTTCTTGGTTTTGTGGGGTGTCTTCGACTGCGAACACCGACGGCTGATTAAACGCTTCAATCGAGGGGTCAGGATTGCCATTCGCATCGAGCCCGTTTAACCGGTGGTTTAGAACTCTCCGTTTTTCGGAAAATTTCTGCTCTGCGGTGCGCTTCAGTTCTTTCAACAAGTAATCTTCAAATACGTTGATGATGGATTCAGTAGGCGAGGCGTTACCGAAATCGGCATTGATACTTCCTGTGCCAAACGACACGCCGCCGGACACCACGGCGTTTTTATTCACGATGATCGCCACCTGCGCTTCGTCGTAACGCGGCTCAAGACTCACGTCTGCGGTCAGCACCATCGAAAACGGCAGGGACACCGCGATCATGCCGTCGTCGGTTGCGATACTTTTACAATTACCGGCGAACGGAATCGCTTGCCCCCACGTCACCTGGGCAGGCGCTTGGGTATCGATGCGGCCGCTGATACGCGCAGTGACAGTGATGTTTTGCAATGCCGGGACGTTGAGAGCTAATCCGGAATGACTGTCGAAGACAATATGCGCGACGCTCGCATCGATATGTACTTCTTTAGGCAACGGTATGGGACACACGGTGGCAAGTGTCTCGCGGAATTCATCAAGCGCCACTTCACCAAACACCAGGGCGCTGTTGGTATCGAATCCCAGAGCGTCGAACTGTTTCTTGAGTTGGTTGGCCAGATATTGGTTAATCGCCGTACCGGGCGATCCCGCCGCATTGGGCACTCCCACGAGTTCCGTAAGCGGGATAGTGATGGTTTGTGCCTGGGCGGGCACGGTCATGACATAAAGCGCACACGAAAGCGCGATAATCCAACAATGACGGAAAGCAGATAGCGTGAGCACGTTCACCTCCATGTGAAATGTGGGTGCCGACATCTTCGGCACAAGTTGGTGAAACGCAGCGGGGTGTCGTTACCCCCGAGTTATCCTAATGTCTGTCCACTCCAGAGGGCTTCAACAAGGTTCTTGTCGAAGCACGTCGGACTGCATCAATAAAGATAGACCGCACCCGCATTTGCGGCCGAGTTGTCGGCTTGATCACCGCCCATGCCGGTCGCGACGCTATCTTCACCGAAGGCGCCCACCGCGAGCGTGTTGCCGTCGCCGCTTAGCGCAATGGAGGCGCCGAAGTAGTCATCGGCGCTGGTATTGGTAGCCTTGACATAATTTTGTTGAGACCAGGAACTGCCGCTGTGGGTAAAGACGTAAACCGCACCAGCATAGCCACTGCTGTTATCGGTTTGATTGCCGCTGGTGCCTGCGGCGGCGCTGGCTTCGCCAAGGGCTCCCACCGCCAGTGTGTTGCCGTCGCTGCTGAAACCCAGCGAGCTGCCAAAGGCATGGGTTGCCGCCGTGTTGGAGGCTTTTACATAGGCTTGTTGCGACCAGGCACTTACGTCGCGGGTAAAGACATAAACGGCGCCCGCACCGCCAGCACTGTTATCGGCTTGATTGCCGTCGATGCCGGTCGCGACACTTTCTTCGGCGTTGGCGGCGACGGCCAGCCTGTTGCCATCGCCGCTTAAAGCAACAGCGGAACCGAAGTAGTTGTAAGGCCCGGTATTGGAAGCCTTCACGTAGGCCTGTTGCGACCAGCTGTTTGCGCTGCTGGTAAACACATAGACCGCGCCGGAATACGTGGGAGCGGTGCGGCTTTGATCACCGTTGATGCCGGTGGCGCTGCTGGATTCACCGGTGGCGCCTATAGCCAGAGTGTGGCCGTCGCTACTCAAAGCGAGCGACGTACCGAAGGCATCATTGGCTCCAGCGTTGGAGGCTGTTACAAAAGTTTGTTGCGACCAGGCACCTGCATTACGGGTAAAAACATACACGGCGCCTGCGCCCAAACCGCCGGTGTTTTCACCGATGGCGCCCACCGCCAGTGTGTTGCCATCGCCGTTTAAAGAAACGGCGTGACCGAAGTAGGCGTTGGCTTTGGTGTTCGAGGCTTTTACATAAGCCTGTTGCGACCAAGCGCTGCCGCTGCGGGTAAAGACATAGGCGGCGCCGGCATTGGAATTATTGTCGGCAATACCGCCTTGATTGCCGTTGATCCCGGTGCCGGGGCTGTCTTCTAAATAGGCGCCCACCGCGAGCGTGTGGCCGTCGCTGCTTAAAGCAATTGAGCGGCCGAAGAAGTCACCTGCTGAAGTGTTAGAGGCTTTGATATAAGCCTGTTGCGACCAGACATTGTCCCGGCGGGTAAAAATATAAACGGCACCGGAGCGGTCAGCACTGGGGCTATTGCCTTGATCGCCGTTGACGCCGGTTGCACCGCTGGACTCGCCCGGTGCGCCTACCGCGAGGGTGCTGCCGTCGCTACTCAAGGCGATGGCGGTCGCAAAGTTGTCGTAGGTATTGGTGTTGGATGCCTTGAAGTAACCAATCGCCTGTAATACCGCGCCCAGAGTGTTTACTTCGTGGGAGGCGGTACAACTGGCGGCATTGCACGCTTCCAGAAGATAGCGCGCTGCCGACCAATTTTGCCGGTGAACAGCAAGCTCATGATCATGCGACATGGCGGTGATGTTCTCGCCCATTTGCGTGAAGCCTGAAGCGCCATCCAGGTTTTGATAAATTTTGTAATACGTCGCATCGCTTACGGCCTTCCACGAGAAATGCATTTGTTTGATGCTGGAAGCGATGCTCAGAGTCGGTGTCGCCGGTAAGTTTCCTTGGGCGGGTGGGATATCACCACTGCCATTGCTGCTGCCACAGGCGGTGAGCAGGCTCAGTAATACGCTTCCTGCGATGAGCGGCAGCAAGCGGGTAGTATTTTGATGTGACATGGTGTTTTCTCCTTACCAATTAAATGAATAGCGGGGCGGCGCCCCGCCGTTCCATTCCTAATACGCGTTAGTGCGCTTGACGACTTCGCGGCAGGTCAGTACCAGAATTTTCAGATCCAGTAGCAGCGACCAGTTTTCGATGTAGTGCAAATCCAGCTCCACGCGACGGCGCAACTGCGCGGTGGTATCGGTCGCGCCGCGCGCGCCATTGACTTGCGACCATCCGGTCATGCCGGGTTTGACGCGATGGCGGTGGGCGTAGGTGCCGGTGATTTCATGACCCAGACGATCTTCGGTGCGCATGTTGACTGCATGCGGTCGCGGCCCGACCAGTGACATGTCGCCTTTGAGTACGTTAAAAAGTTGCGGGAGCTCATCCAGGCTCGACGCGCGCAGGAAGCGGCCCAAGCGCGTGAAGCGTGCATCATCACGGCTGGTTTGCTGCAGGTCGCCGGTCGCGGGCGCAGGGTTCCAACGCATGCTGCGAAATTTATAAATATCGAATTCGTGGTTGTTAAACGCGTGCCGCCGCTGTTTGAAAATGACCGGCCCCGGGCTGTCGATCTTGATCGCCAGCGCGATGATCGCCAGCACCGGTAACAGCAGCAGCGTAATGATCCCGCCGATTAAAAAATCTTCCGCCGCTTTAAGCACCGCATCCCAGCGCTGGATCGGGCGATCCGCCAGCAAACTCACCGGCACGCTGCCGCCCACGTAATTGATGCTGCGATGCGACCCGGCCAATTCCATGTGTTGCGGACACAGCCCGATGGGCACCGCCAAAGTCTTCAAGCGCTGCACCATTGACAACACCCGCTGCTCGGCAGTGGGCGGCAGCGTCAACAGAATCCAATCGATCTTGCGGGTCTTGCCCAGCTCGATGAGTTGCGCGAGGGTGCCGGTGGGTTTAATCCCGCCGAGCGTCGAACTAAAACTTTTGTCATCAAAGACGCCCAGCAGCTCGATGGCCTCCGGCCGGGTTTGACGCAGCGACTGGATCAGGCGGTCCGCCACCGGGCCGGCGCCGACCACGGCGATGACTTCGGTTGACGCGCCTTGCTGTTGCAAGCGGCGCACAACCTTGGCGACCAGTACCCGTGTGAGCGAGGTCAGCAGCAGGCTGGTCGCAAACCACATCGCCAGCCAGCCGCCCGGAAAATATTCCAGTACTTGACTGATTCCGCCCAACGCCAGGGTCACGCCGACAAACAGCGTAAAGCGCAGGGCATAAGAACGAACCAGCAATGACATTTGGCCACCACTTGCGGCTGCGCCGAAACGCCGGTCATAAAGAATGAACGCCGCCAGCACCGCCGCAACCCACGTTGCCTGATCGAATTCATTGCCAACACCGGAAGCGAGGCTCAACGGCGCCAGCCAATAGGTATAGAGCAACGTGCTGAGGAAGGCCGCGAGGAGGAGGCACAAAAAATCACATAGCGGAAGTAGATCGCTGGCTAAAGAAGCCATCTTGCGATTCGATCTGCGTGGCATGGATCGCGCCGTTAGACTGCCCAAAGATTTTTCTGAAGTATTCATGAGACGCAGACTAAGCGTCTGCGGATGGGGTGTCTGTGTGTTGCCGTACCCAGGACGTAGGTGTAGACATTTTTGGAATTTACGCAGCAGATGATCTGGATTTGAATCAGCGGGCTTGCTCAGGTGCCGGTCTGTCTTATATGAGGTTCCTTGATTACAAGTCAGGCAAAAAAACGGGCGGCGCATCAGCGCCGCCCGTCAAGGAGGACGAGAAATTTATCGGCAACAGCCGCTTACGGTTACCGAGGCACCGTGCCGTTTTCGCGTTTGAGCAGTGTCGCAATCAGTGCGCCGCCAGCATCGGCGTAGGCTTTTACCTGGATGCGTTGGCCTGCGATGAGATCGGTAAGATCAAAAAAATGTTCCGGAATCACGCCGTTTTCATCGCGTTTGTCGATCATCACGGTGAGGTTATTCACTTTGATGGTTTTGCCGCGCAGCGTGACGGTGCCCGCCGTCACATCGACGCTTTCCAGGAATCCTTCGAATCCGACCTTGCCTGCGATGCGGAACTCGATTTCATCGGCCACCAGTTTGCCGTCGGCATTCAGCGTGCCTTCCACTTCGAGTTTGGCATTCAGGATGATGTCAGTTGCGGAGCCGTGTTCAAATTCGGTCTTGCCCGGATCGACCAGAACATGCTGGCCGTTCAGCACGAACTCCGTGCTTGATACGATCGACGTGACGATGCCTTCCAGTTCGAATTCAGCGCCGGTTTCGCCGTCCATGCTGGTGTCGCCGTCGCCTTCAACTTCCACTTTCGATGCCGTCAGCATGTTGTCGGCGCTGGGGGTGGTGGTGCTCTTCACTTGCACGTACAGGCCGTTGGCGGGAGTGTGCTCAACTTTTGCATCGCCGTAGTGGACCATCAACGCGCCGAGCATGAAGGTCTTGGCGGTCGTATCAAGACCGGCAATCACACCTTTCAGTTCGATTTCGTCACCGGGCTCCTTGATGGCTTTTTTCACTTCCACGCGCGTGGCAAGGATGCTGCCGCTGCCCGCAGAATAACCGCTGACTTCCACGATATTGCCCACCGCAATGTTGCCGATGGCGGTGACCGAAACGATGTCACTTTCAAATACCGTGGCGCTATCGATGGTGACGGTCTGACCCATGACGGTCAGTGTTCCGGTGCCGTCCAGCGCGATATTCATGGCGCTGACGGTGCCTTCGAGCTCATCCGCATACTGGATGCTGGTTGCGGTGCCGGTGACGCCATCGTCATTCACATCGCCTTCCAATGTGACTACCATGCCAACTTTCAGAGTGCTTTCGCTACTGGCGACACCATCCAGCGTGACGCTGCTGCGGCCAGTTTCGTATTTAACACCATTAACAAACACGCTGCCGAAGCCGGTGATGACGCCGGCGTGTTGTAGACGGGTTGCAGCGTTTTTACCAGAAGCATCTTTACCGGTAGAATCCGCGCCGCAGCCAGCAAGGATCAACGCGCCGAAAACGGCCAGGGTAATGGTTTTAAGTTGGAAGGTGTGCATGGATATTCTCCTTGAGATGACGCATTTCGTAATGCGAGGTTGTTGTATTGCGCTGTAAAGCAATGTTGGGATTGTTTTCCCAAACTATGCCCGAGGTCAAGAGGTAAAATTATTTATATGGAAGAAATGAGTGCTATGTATCAAAGCTGCGCAGCTTGTGCTGTACCTAAGGTTGGGAATATGATCCCATTCAAAGGTACAGGAAATACTTAACTTTAAAGTGTAACGAATGGCTCACGATCAACGGCAACATGCACTCTTCAATGCGGTCGCGAAGCTGCTGCGGCCGCTCATTCGTATGTTGTTGCGTCACAGCATCCCCTACGCCGCCTTTGCCGATCTCGCCAAACATGAATATGTGAAAGTTGCGGAGGAATTCGAGGTTCCCGGCCGCAAGCAGACCAGCTCGCGGGTGGCCACGATCACTGGCTTGTCGCGCAAGGAAGTGCAGCGCGTGAAAGCGCTGGAAGGCATCGGCGATCCGATTGAGGTGATCGAGAAATACCATCGTACCGCGCGCGTGGTTTCGGGCTGGATACATACGAAACAGTTTTGCGCCAAGAACGGAGAGCCTGCCCGGTTACCTTTTGACGGCGGCGAAGTCAGCTTTGCTGCGCTGGTAAAAATGTTCAGCGGTGATATGCCGACGCGTGCGGTGCTCGACGAGCTGCTGCGCAACGGCCTGGTGGAGCGCGAGGCGGATGGCAAGTTGCGCCTGGTGCAGCGCGTGTATATCCCGAAAACCGGCGAGATCGAAAAACTCGGCATTCTCGGCACCGACGTTGCGGGGCTGATTGCAACCATCGATCACAACATTCAGGTCGGCGCAAAAGATCCCTATTTTCAGCGCAAGGTTTATTACGACAACCTGTCCGAAGAAGCCGTTACAGAGCTGCGACTGTTGATTGCCGAGCGCAGTCAGGTGTTGCTGGAATTCATCAATCACTGGATGGCGCAACGTGATCGCGACGTGCATCCACGCGTCGGTGGCACGGGGCGTAAAGCAGCGGGTATCGGCATTTATTATTTTGCAGACCCGGATGCCGATGAGAAAAAATCCTCCCAGGAGAAGAAGTCATGAGCGTATTGCATGCAAACCGCAGTGTTGTATTGGCGTTCGCGCTGTTATTGCAGGCCTGCGCCGATGGTGGTGGTGAGACAGGAACCGGGGTGACGGCCCCGGATGTGTCCGTCGGGACCATCACCAAATTTGGCAGTGTGTGGGTGAATGGCGTGGAGTTTGAGACCGGCGCGACGCAGGTCAAGGTGGAAGGCGTGGGTGCTTCAACCAGCGCGTTGCGGCTTGGCATGGTCGTCGTCGTCAAGGGCAAGATCAATGCCGACAGCGTCAGCGGAACAGCAGATGCCATTTCGGTGGACGAGGTGATCAAGGGGCCGGTCAGCGACACAGGTACCGGTGCGTTCACGGTGCTGGGACAGCAAGTCGTTGTGAACGAAACAACCCGGTATGAAGATGGTCTGACGCTCGCCAGTTTGACGGTCGGGAATTTTGTCGAGGTCAGCGGCATCGTCAAGAGTGCGGGTGTCATCATCGCAACGCGCGTGGAGCGTAAGGATTCGCTGGGCACCTACAAGCTCAAGGGCATCGTCAGCAATTCCACGCCCGGTGCTTACAGCTTTATGATCGGTGTGTTGACGATCAATTATGCCGGTGTGTCCGGGTTGCCCAGTGGTGTACCTGCGGACGGGTTGCGGGTGGAGGTGAAGGGATCGTCACTGGTGAATGGTGTATTTGTGGCCACCAGCCTGAAGGCTGACATACTCGACGTTGCCGATGCGGATAAATTCGAGATCGAGGGTTATGTCGGCTCCGTGTCGGGCGACGGCGCGTCGTTCACCGTCAACAATGTCACCGTGCAGACTTCTGCATCGACAAAATTCAGCGCGGGGCTGAAAGCGGATTTGGTAGCCGGTGCATTTGTTGAAGTTGAAGGCGCGTTGCAGGGTGGGGTTGTCGCCGCACACGAAGTGGAATTTAAAGGAAGTGTGAAGCTGCTGTCGTATGCCGCTACTAATTCCAACAATGCCTTGACCCTAAAAGGAATGAGCGGATTAATCATTACGGATGACAGTGCAACCGAATACAGCGGTGAAGACAGTAGCGGCAATAAAATAACCAGTATTGCCACTATTCCCTTGGACACTCATCGCGTGTCAGTACGCGGACGCTACGACGCAAGCGCAAACAAGGTGATTGCCACGCATATCGAAGCTGAATTAAGCGGCGATACAAAAGTGATTTTACAGGGTCCGGTCAACGAGCTGGACGTTGCTGGCCTGACGCTGCGCTTGATGGGCGTCAGTGTGAATACTGCCGGCATTTCGAGTTTCAACGTGGGCGGGCCGAGTAGCAGAGATGCATTCTTTGCTGCGGTGTCGCTGGGTAGTATCGTCAATGTCGAGGGCGATCTGAGTGGGGGAGCGGGAACCTGGAAGAGCATCAAGCTTTTGAATTGACCCGCGATTCATTTCGATAGCGCAGAAAATCAGGAGTGGGGTCGGCCGTGTACAGAGTCGAAGACGTCCCGCTCGCCGCAGCAATCACCACCTTAACCACCCGCTGGCGTGCTGGAGAGCTGCGCGATGCAGCTTTTGCCGCCGGGTATTTTCTGCACTGGCAAATCCATGTGCATGGCCGACGTTTCGCCGCGCGCCGTTCTAGGCACGATGCGCGTCCTGATCCCGTGCAGTGGCGCCATGAGCTTGCACAGGCGCGCGACGTCGCGCGTGACGCCCTGTTGATCAATTACTTCGAGCGTTATCAATTCCTCGGCGTCATTCCTAATGTCAACATCGCGCTCGCCCAGTGGCTGCGGGGCGGGTGGCCGCTGGTATTGTGCGAGCATGTACCGTTACCAACCGAAGTGCTGGATTTTCAAGCGCGCGGCCTGCGCCCGGTGACGCTCATTTGCGACGCGGCGCGCGCACGTCAGCCGGTGCTACGCAAGCCGGATGCGTTCGCGTTCATGACTCACGACCTGGAACATGCTTACAAGTTTTTCCACGCACCGCGTCTGCACGAATTACAGCGCGGTTTATTTGCCGCGTTGCAGGCAGCGCAACAGCGTGGCGTGTTTGCAGCGTATGCGTGCGATGCGGAATTTCGCGCCCGTTTCGATTATTTGATCAGCGACATGAACACGCATCCGGTGCACAGTTTGCAGTATTTGCGCGCCATTCTGGTTGAGTTCCATTTGCGTGCGGAGCAGGAGAGTGCGGCAGACGTGTTATCGCATGTGGCGCAGAGCGATGTGGCGCGTACGCTGGCCAGGCTTGATTTTGGTGTGCCGGTGCATGACGTATTGGCGCGCTTGAGCGTCGGCGCATTGTGTCCCACCGATGCGCAGGTTATCGAGTGTGCGTTGCTTGGAAATAGCAGCCTGACCGCTGTACCTGAAGCCGCAATATGCAGGAATATGTGATGCAGGCCGTTATTGCATATACAACGACTCGCGTTATACTTTGCATTATCAATTTTCCGGGCATGCCATGAAAACGTCAGTTTCCGCATCGGCAGAGCAAAAAAGTATCGTTCTGGGCAAGGCGCTGCTCAGATCAGCCGAGGCATTGGGTTTGAAGCAGGCGAACATCGCGGAGATCGTAGGCAAGAGCGAGTCGTATATTTCGCGAATGCGGTCGGGTGAATGCCATTTCACTCCGGGGTCGAAAGAGTGGGAGCTTGCGGCGTTGTTCATCCGGCTGTATCGCGGACTTGATGCGATTATGGCAGGTGATGAAAAATCCACGCAGGCATGGATGCGGAACCATAACAAAGACCTGAATGGCACGCCGATGGAACTGATCCGGCACGTGACGGGCCTGGTCGATACGGTCACTTATGTTGACGCCTGCCGCGCTCGCGTCTGAGATTCGCAGGAAGAGCGGTATCGTGTGGCGCGCGGTCGAACACCAGCACACCGTCTCGACGCGAAAAATTGTCGATACGCGCGCCGAACAGGAATTACTCGAAGAAATCCTGGAGGAAAGCAAACCCCAGTATCCTGCCGGTGCAGAGTCTTTACACTATCTTCTGAAAACACCATTTCGCTATTACCCGTTTCCCCACGGGTCACGTTTTCGCCGCGCGCGCTCGCATGAAGGGGTGTACTACGCCTCCGAACATATTCGTACCTCGTTGGCGGAATTTGCCTATTACCGCGTGCGCTTCTTCGATGCCTCGCCGCAAACGCCGCTGCCGCGCGCGGATTTTCTGGTCACTGTTTTCTCGGTGAAATATGCCTCAAAGCATTGCTTGGATTTGACGCTGCCGCCGTGGCTAAAAGAGCGCGCACGTTGGATGCATCCCACGGACTACACGGCGACCCAGGATTTCGCCGATGTGGCGCGTGCCGCGAAAGTTGACGTGCTGCGCTATGAATCCGTGCGTGATATTGCGGGTAGCTTTAATGTCGCGCTCTTGAGCCCGAAGGTATTTGCGACAAAGCAGCCCATCGGACAGCAGGTGTGGATGCTTTACATTGCAGCGTCGGAGATTAACTGCGCACGCACCGGCTTGATGGGTACGGAGGAACGCTGGACTTTTTTACGTTGACGCGCGCCGCTTGTTATCTTTGTTTTGGCTGGATGGATTTTCGGTAACGCTCCCAATCGAAATGCGGGCCGGGGTCGGTCTTGCGTTGCGGGGCGATGTCGCAGTGACCGGCGATGCGTTCCGTGGTGATGTCCGGATAATTTTTTTGCAGCAGTTTGGTGATGGCCGCCAGCGTGCGGTACTGCGCCGTCTCGTAGCCGTATTCGTCACAGCCTTCCATTTCGATCCCGATCGAGTAGTCGTTACATTCTGTCACACCCTGGAACTGTGATGCGCCCGCATGCCAGGCGCGCTGCGTAAAGGGCACGTATTGCACTACGGCGCCGTCACGGCGAATCAGCAGGTGCGACGACACTTTCATGTCGGCAATGCTCTGAAAATAGGGATGTGCGTCGCGGTCGAGGCTGTTGGTGAAAAAAGCGTCGATGCACGGCCCGCCGAATTCGCCCGGCGGCAAGCTGATGGAATGAATCACCAGCAAGCTGATGCGCGCGTCGGCGGGCCGGGTATTGAAATTTGGCGAGGGCACGTGGCGGGCGGGCGCGATCCAGCCGTTAACGTCGATGCGAAAGCGCGGGGTGTGTGCCATGTCGATTCAGTTAGGCCTTGAGTGGTTGGTTACAGTGTAGTGTTCTTTTAAGTTCCACTGACGGGCTGGATCGGGATAACCGTTTTTGAAAACCGTGTTTCGTGCATCACGGCACCGGTAAAATCCGTACCGTCGAGATTGGCGTCACGCAGATCGGCCCCGGTTAAATCCGCCAAACGCAGATCGGCGTGGCTGAGGTTCGCGCCGCGTAAATTAGCACTGCGTAAATCACACTGCACCAGATTGGCTTCAAACAGATTGGCGCCCGCCAGATCGGCATCGCGCAGCGTTTCCGCGTTCAGGCACAGCAGTTGATTAAAGCCTTTTTTGTCGTAGATGATGATCACGGGCGCGCCGTTCTTAAATAAATCCGGTTACGCAAAGTATGCCGTCATTTCATATCATGAATCGACCCCTGATTTCGCCGATATCTGACGACTTGAGTCACATGCTACGATGCCCGTGGTTTTTTCACGACGCCATTTGATTCACTGACGCGCTTCCGGAAAAGGTCATCATCAACACCATGCCCAATTTCTTTGACGGACTCGATCAAGACATTCGCGCGGCGTTGATCGCGCAACTGCGCAATCTTTGGACGCATACCTCCACCGCGCTCGAAGGCAACACCCTCACGTTGGGCGAAACCGCCTTCGTTATCGATGAAGGCCTGACGGTATCCGGAAAATCGCTCAAAGATCATCACGAGGTCATCGGACATGCACGGGCGATTGACCTTGTTTACAGCCTGACCCGCCGTGACAGTTTAATTACCGAGCAAGACGTATTCGACCTGCACACGGCGGTCCAGACGGAACTCGTTACCGATATGCTGCAACCCGTCGGCCGGTGGAAGCAGGAACCGAACGGAACCTATGCCGTCGATGCGCGCGGCGCACAAGTGTTTATCGACTACGCGGCGCCACGCGCTGTGCCCGAACTGATGCGCACGTGGTTGAAATTGCTGAACCAGCAGCTGCGCGCTGCAACCGATGTCGATTCCGCATTAGCCGCCTATGTCGAGATCCACATCAGCTTCGTGCGCATTCACCCGTTCTCCGACGGCAACGGCAGGATGGCGCGCTTGTTGGCAAATTTGCCCGTGCTGCGCAGCGGCTCGCCCCCGATCACTATTCCCAAAGAAAAGCGGCGCGAGTATATCGGTCTGCTCGCTGCGTATGAGCTCGCCACGGGCACAGCAACCACCGACACACCCTTGCTGCCGCAACCGGAGTTGCTCACGTTGTTTAGCGTTTTTTGCGCGCAAGCGTGGCAAGCATCAACCGAATTGGTGGAGCAGGCGCGGCGGGAACAGAAAAAACGGGCGCGAATGGCGGGAGAAGAGGACGCTGCATCGTAAATTTTGGAATCGGGACGAGACCCGGGCACCGTTGGTCCTAATCAAGCATTATGAAGTTGATTCTTCAAGACGTTCGGCAAGCCACACTTTGATAATGGATTGTCGGGTAACGCCGAGTTTTCCTGCTTCTCGATCAAGTGATTCAATCATCCACACAGGAAAATCAACATTCACGCGCTTTTGCTCCTGTAAAGCTCGTTTCGCCTTGGACAGGTTCAGAGAAGTCGTAATATCAGCACCTGCGTCAAATTGTTTATCGAACGCTTTAGCTTTCATAGAGTGCTATCTCCTCAATTCGTGATCGGCGAACAGAAATAAGTCGAATATTGGTGCCGCGATAAGTAACGATGCTTGACCAATGTTTCCCGTGAATAAGTCCTATCACCAGATATCGTGGCTCATCGTCTGTCTTTGCAGGGATTTCCAATAGCCTTGGGTCATGCCATAGCAGTTGTGCATCGATAAAGGAGATACCGTTATTGCATGAATTTCAAGCTCAACACACTGCGCGAGCACGGTTAAGTCAGGTGTTGTGTTGCAATCACACGCCGACGATACGATTTTTTTCGTCGGGCGTCGCTTGCGCGAGGGCTTTGTTGGCGCGGTCGAATACTTCCTGCGCATCTTTGTCCGCGACTTCGCTGACGAACGAGTAGCCGAAGCGCAGATGGCACGGCTCGAAGGTTTTCAGCAGCTCGTCGCCGCGTTGTGCAGTGATGAAATGTTGTTCGAGTTGTTCCAGCCAACCGACCACAACGCTGGTTTCCATGCTGGGCAGCACCAGGGCGAATTCGTCAGAATCAAAGCGCGCGGCCAGATCGGTTTTGCGAATATTCTGGCGCAGTGTATTGCCCATCACGCGCAGCAGTTGGTCACCCAATGCGCGGCCGCCGCGTGTATTGAGCTGGCTGAATCCGGACACGTTGATGATCACCACGCAGATGGACAGCCCGCGCTTGGCAAAGTTGAAACCGCGCCCCAGTTCGTCTTCAAAACGCACGCGATTGGCGAGATTGGTAAGGTGGTCGGAGAACGCCAGGATCGCGACGGCTTCGCGCTGGCGTTGGAGGCTGTGCGCGAGCCGTTCAATGTAGATCAGGACTTCGGCGCTCTCTTTAAAACTGGGGTGCGGCATCTGCTCGTTGTAGGAGCCTGCGGCAACCTGGCCCAGCGCCTGTTTCACTTTGTTGAATTCGGCTTTGACCGAACGCACCGTGGCGATAGCATAAAACGCGACCACCATCATGACGATCAGGGCCGCCGCGATGGTGGCGATGTTAATGACGGTGAGGGCGTCTGAAGAGAGCGGTAGTATTTCTGGCATGGCGATCACGCAGTCAGGTTAGGGGGCGTGGGTTTGCGAGCAATGGGTTCGCCACCGTTATATCGACACCTGTTTTTGAAACTGAAATGTGGGCGTTGCAGGTTGTAGCAATTTAAGTCCGACAGGCGGCTAGGGCGCTGGTTTTGATATTTCGGTTTGGCTGCTCAAATACAGCAGCGCGCACAGCGTCATGCACAAGCGGGTGTAGATGGTGTAGGTGATCAGCGCCGACACGGCGAACAACGCAATCGGAATGCCCAAGGCGATGAAGACGTGTGCGGCAAAGTTGTCGCCCGGTGCGTAGACCGTGAGTGCAATGCCCAGAAAGATCATCGATGTGGATACCGCGCGGCTGGTGCGCCACAGGCGGATTTGTTCCTGCAATTGCTCCAGGTTTGCGCCGCGCGCGTTGTAAAACAAATAGGAAAAAATGAAGGAATGCAGGCGCGCGTAGCGTGCGCGCTGCGCCAGCAAGCGCTGCGGAGACCGCCATGCCGAGGGCGGATCGTTTACAAAGCGCGTGTACTCTTCTTCAATCAGCGGGTGGTGAAGCTGCATCAATTTACCGACCCAGGCGTAGTCCTTGCGCGCGAGCCAGCGTTTGAACGCGGAGATTTCAAGCGGGGCGAAAAACCACGGTGCGGTCAATTCCAGCAGCAAGCCGGTGCAGAAAATCAGAATCACCGCCAGTGTCGCGATGACGGTGCTTAACACCGGCTCCAGCAGGTTGCTGTTGGCCAACGGTGCGGCAAATGCGACGAAGCGTTCCGCCCAGTGCTGCCACACCGCAACGGTATTCGGCACAGTGATCTCGTGCTGGCCCAGCAGCGTTGCAAAAATAAACAGGTTGAGCAGAAACACCCCGCCGGTAACGCCGTACTCGGTGAGCAGCGCGACCGGCTTCATGGAGTGCGCCGTAACCACCACATCGACGCACCGCCCGCAATGCAGCCGATGATGTTGCCGATGCCCGGAAGCACCGTGCCCAAGGCCGCGCCACCCAAACATCCCGAGCTGAAGCTGACCAACGCACTGGCCTGGCTTCTTGGCGGCTGCTCCGTCACAGCGATCAGCGTTGGTACGGAGTCAGATGGATTGTCTATGGCCAGCGCAACATGGCTGTGCAGAAAAAAAACCACTAACAGTAAACCGATGCGTGCAGTCGCGGTGTTCATGATCAGGCTCCGGTGGGTAGGGGGCATTCACGGCGACTGCGCATATACGCCGGGTGTTGAGGAAAAATTATAGTCGGCGGGTTGCAAGTGACAATGTTCAAATCTGTTCACGGCGCGGTGAGAAATTCACCGTTGCGCCGCCGCGTGCGCCATGCGCTTGCCGGATTTCGCGTAGAATCCGGTCGTCGTGAACAGGTCGTCAACCACCGGAATTTCCATGCCGTCAGATGCACATCATTTGTAACGATTCAGCCCGATTTTATTCTGCCTTCTTTGGTCTCTCCGAAAGGTTGCTGCCCGGGCACTCATGGAGTGCGGGAGCTTGCTCCCGCTTTTCAAAGCGGCGGCAAGCCGCCGCACTCCAAAACAACAGCGGCCGCCGAGGCAGTGCTGTATCAAAGCGCAAGAAACACGTCGGGATAAAACTGTGCTGAATAGTTACCATCATTTAACGCTTACGTTAGTGATTCCCGATGTGCGTGGCGCGACGCCCAACGCTGCCGTGCAGCGTAATGCTGCGGCGCTGGAATTATTATTGACGCGTGCGCAACGCGCGCCAGCCGACACGGATATCGAAACAGTGTTGTGCCGCTTGTTTGATGTCACGCTGCGGCCCGACAGCGACGTGCCCATTGCACCGGTCACCTACGCTCTTGATCACGGCGAACCTCCGCCGGGGTACTGTCTGCGTGCCGACCCGGTGCACGCCGTCGCCGACCGTGATGTGCTGCGCATGCTGGATCCGCGCACATTGTCCATCGCGCCGTCTGAGGCCAGGGACTTGGTCGCGACATTAAATTCGCATTTCACGCAGGATGGATTGCACTTCATCGCCCCTCGGCCGGAGCGTTGGTATCTGATGTTATCCGCTGATCCGTTGCTGCGCACGCATCCGCTTGCGCACACCATCGGCGCCTCGTTGCACGACTATCTGCCGTTCGGCGCGCACGGCAAACGCTGGCAGGGTGTGCTCAACGAAGTTCAAATGCTGCTACACGAACACCCGGTCAATAACGCGCGTGAGGCACGCGGCGAGTTACCGATTAACAGCGTGTGGTTCTGGGGCGGTGGCCACGTGCCGTCGCTTACGCAAAAAAAGTGGGCGCAGGTGTGGAGCGACGATGCCGTGGCGTTGGGTCTGGCCAAGTTGTCGCACGTACCGCGCACCGGCGCACCCGATGCTGCGCGCGCCTGGCTGAACGCCGCGATCACGCCCGGTGATCATTTACTGGTGCTGCCCGCCGTAACGCGCGAAGCTTTGGTGAGCATGAACGCCGCCTGGTTTGCGCCGTTGTCCGAGGCACTAAAAAACCGACGCTTGCAGCGCCTGACCTTGCATCTTTTAAACGGCGCCGCCTATAGCATCGACGCGTCGGCGCTCAAACGCTGGTGGCTACGCCGTCGGCCGCTCGCGCAGTTTTTCAGGGTACCGCTGTAAAGTAGGCGGCAGGTTGATTTTTCATTGATGCCACCGAGTATCGAGGGCCGCCGGGCATTATCATTATCTGGTACTCTGCAACCGGCTTAAATGTGCGCTAACGTACCGACGTACATTAGTATGGAGCGCGACTATCCATATTTAGGCATCGGGCCACTCACTCTCATCAGTAGCTTGTAAGAACGCTTTCCACGGGAATCCACCATGTCCGACGAAGCACGACGCCAAAAGGCGATGCTTAAAACCGGGGCCTTGCAGCACGCGATCCTCACCAGCGCCAATTTTTCGATTATCGCCACCGACGAGAAAGGCATCATCCAGCTTTTCAACGTCGGCGCCGAGCGCATGCTGGGTTACACCGCCGCCGAAGTCGTGAACAAGATCAACCCCAGCGATATTCATGATCCGGCGGAAGTGCAGGCGCGTGCGGAGGCCTTGAGCCTCGAACTCGCCACTCCCATTGCGCCGGGCTTCGAGGCTTTGGCCTTCAAGGCGTCACGCGGCATCGAAGACAGCTACGACTTGACCTACATCTGCAAAGACGGCAGCCGTTTCCCGGCCATCGTGTCGATCACCGCGTTGCGCGACGATTACGGCGACCTGATCGGCTACCTGCTGATCGGCGCCGACAACTCGATGCGCAAGCGCGTCGAATCGGAACTGAACCAGGCCATGGCCGCCGCAGAAAAAGCCAACCTCGCGAAATCCGATTTTCTTTCCAGCATGAGCCACGAACTGCGCACGCCGCTGAATGCGATTCTTGGCTTCGCCCAGCTCATGGACACCGGCATGCCGACGCCGACGACTTCGCAGAAACGCAACCTCGACCAGATTCTCAAAGCCGGTTGGTACCTGCAGGAACTGATCAACGAAATTCTCGATCTGGCGCTGATCGAGTCCGGCAAGGTGACGCTGTCGCGCGAGCCGGTTTCGCTCGCCGAAGTGATGATCGAGTGCCGCGCGATGATCGAGCCGCAGGCGCAAAAGCGCGGCATCGGCATGACGTTTCCGCGCTTCGCCAGCCCCTGCTTTGTCAAAGCGGACCGGACCCGGGTCAAGCAAGTGCTCATCAACCTGCTGTTCAACGCCATCAAGTACAACACGCCGGGCGGCACCGTCACTGTGGAATGCACCCCGAGTCCCCCGGATACGGTTCGTATCAGCGTCCGCGACACCGGTGTGGGTCTTGAGGAGCAGCAGCTTGCCCAACTGTTCCAGCCGTTCAATCGCCTCGGCAAGGAAACCAGCGCGGAAGAAGGCACCGGCATCGGTCTGGTGGTGACCAAACGGCTGGTGGAATTGATGGATGGCAACATCGGTGTGGACAGCACCGTCGGCGTGGGCAGCGTGTTCTGGATCGAACTGGGGCTGACCAACGCACCGCAGGTCACCGCGCATGAAACCGAACATACCGCGTCGGCGCGGCCGCCGACACTGGAAGGCGTACCGCAGCGCACCTTGCTGTATGTGGAAGACAACCCCGCCAACCTGGAGCTGGTCGAGCAACTGATTGCGCGCCGTCCCGACCTGCGACTCCTCTCCGCAGCGAACGGCAATCTGGGCGTTGAGTTTGCGCGCGCTTATCTGCCGGAAGTGATTTTGATGGACATCAACCTGCCCGGCATCAGCGGCATCGAAGCAATGAAAATTCTGCGTGACGATCCGACCACGGCGCATATCCCGGTGATCGCACTCAGCGCCAATGCGGTGCCGCGTGATATCCAGAAAGGCCTCGACGCCGGATTCATGAACTACCTGACCAAACCCATTAAGGTCAACGAGTTCATGGATGCGCTGGATGTGGCATTGAAATTCGCACTCACGGCGCCCGGACGCGCCGCGTAGCGCCAGGCGCACGAAAAATCAAAACATCGTGCGCATGGCGCTACCGCTTACACTCCTTCCCCCTGCAAGGGGGAAGGTCGGGATGGGGGTGGTTTGAATCGGGCTGGCGCATAAGAACACCCCCATCCCCTTCCCCCTTGCAGGGGGAAGGAGCGCTTCGCTGTATTCGGCCAATGTTTATTTGCAATTTTTAAGTCCCATCAAGAGTGCAGCACTACACTAGCGCAGACAGAAACCAACATGCCAACAAGAAAAAAAGGCACGGGGCAAGCCCGGCAAACGCCGCTTGATGTTGAGGTGAGCAAAGCAGCAGACGAAACCACCAGCGCCGCTTTTCCGGTGGTCGGCATCGGCGCGTCGGCCGGTGGGCTGGCGGCGTTCGAGGCGTTTTTTTCCGGCATGCCTGCCGACGTCGATCCGGGCATGGCGTTTGTGTTGGTTCAACACCTGGCACCCGCCCACAAAAGCAGTCTCACCGACCTGATCCGGCGCTACACCCGCATGCAGGTGTTTGAGGTCGAAGACGGCATGACGGTGCAGCCGAATTGCGCTTACATTATTCCGCCCAACCGCGACATGGCGTTTCTGCACGGCGCGCTGCAATTGCTCGAACCCGCCGCGCCGCGCGGCCAGCGCCTGCCGATTGATTTTTTCTTCCGCTCGCTGGCGCAAGACCAGCACGAACGCGCCATCTGCATCGTGCTCTCCGGCACCGGCAGCGACGGCACCTTGGGCGTGCGCGCCATCAAGGGCGAGGGCGGCATGGTCATGGCCCAAACCCCCGACTCCACCGAGTTCGACGGCATGCCGCGCAGCGCCATCGCCACCGGCCTGGTGGATTACGAATTGCCCCCGGCGCAGATGGCGGCCCAGCTCATTGCCTATGCCACGCACGCCTTCGGCAATCTCAGCCAGCCCGCGCTGGCCACCACACCCAGGACCGAGAGCGCGCTGAAGAAAATCTTCATTCTGCTGCGCGTCCACACCGGTCATGACTTTTCCCAGTACAAACCGAACACCATCCACCGCCGCATTGAACGGCGCATGGCAGTGCATCAAATCGACGCGATGGACGAGTACGTCCGCTATCTACAGCAGACGCCGGTCGAGGTGGAGGCGTTGTTTCGCGATCTGCTCATCGGCGTGACCAATTTCTTCCGCGATCCGGCGGCGTTTCTGGCGCTGGAGAATCAGGTTATTCCCAAACTCTTAAGCGGCAAGAGCACGGGCGACACGATCCGCGTCTGGTCCACCGGCTGCTCCACCGGCGAGGAGGCCTATTCCATCGCCATCCTGCTGCAGGAGCATATGGAGGTACTGAAACAAACCTTCAAGGTGCAGATTTTCGCCACCGACATCGACAGCCGCGCGATTGCGACCGCCCGCGCCGGACTCTATCCGGCCAGCATCGCGGCGGATATCACGCCCGAGCGGCTGGCGCGCTTTTTTACCGCCGAGGCCGATGGCCGCGCCTACCGCATCCACAAAAGCATCCGCGATATGCTGGTGTTTTCCGAGCAGGACCTGATTAAAGATCCACCCTTCTCCAAGCTGGACCTGGTCTGTTGCCGCAATCTGCTGATCTACATGGGCGCGGAGTTGCAGAAGAAAATCATTCCGTTGTTTCACTACACGCTGAATCCCGGCGGCATCCTGTTCCTGGGCACCTCGGAAACCGTGGGCGAATTTGGCACCTTGTTTAACACCCTCGACCATCGGGCGAAGCTGTACCAGCGCAAGCCCGACGTGCATGGCGCGGAGCGCGCAACCCTGGGGCGGTATCTGCCGCCCAGCAAGGCGCTGGATGCGGCGGGTGCGGCGCTGCTGCAACCGACCCGAACCACTCCGGTGAAACTGTCGCTGCGCGAGCTGACCGAACAGGCGCTGTTGCAGGAGGTCGCGCTGTCCGGCGCACTGGTGAACGGCCTGGGCGACATCCTTTACATTTATGGCCGCACCGGCTTGTACCTGGAACCTTCGGCGGGCGAAGCGGGCATCAACAACATCCTGAAAATGGCGCGCGAAGGATTACGCCGCGACCTGATCACCGCGCTGCATAAAGCCACCCGGACCAAAGCGCGGGTGCGCTACCCCGGCCTGCACGTCAAAACCAACGGCCACTTCAGCACGCTTAATCTGACCGTGCGCCCGGTGTCGTCCGGTATTACGGAATCGCTGTTGTACCTGGTCATGATTGAAGAAGCGCCCGGCGTGGGCGCGCCGCAGGAGTTGCTGGTGCTACCGCCGGAGCACGCAACCGCGCCGCAAACCCCCGTGCCGGTGAGCGCGGGAGCGAACGACGGCGGATTCGACCGTCTGGCCGCAGGCGCAATGATCGCCGCGCTCAACGACGAACTCCAGGCCAACAAGGAATACCTGCAGGCCACCAATGAGGAACTGGAAACCTCCAACGAAGAGCTCAAATCGTCGAACGAGGAAATGCAGTCGGTCAACGAAGAGTTGCAATCCACCAACGAGGAACTGGAAACCTCCAAGGAGGAAATGCAATCGGTCAACGAAGAGCTGGCCACGGTCAACGCCGAATTGCAAACCAAGGTGGCGGATCTGTTGCGCGCCAGCAACGACATGAACAATTTATTGTCAAGCACCGGCATCGGCACGGTGTTTGTGGATCATCAACTGCATATCCTGCGCTTTACGCCCACCGCCACCCGCATTATCAATCTGATCCCCAGCGACGTCGGCCGACCGGTGGCGCATACCGTCACCAATCTGGTCGGTTATGACCAGATGGTGGCCGACGCGCAGGGCGTGCTGAACACGCTGATCCCCAAAGAGGTGGATGTGCAGACGGTGGAGGGCAACTGGTACACGATGCGCATCCTGCCCTACCGCACCGTTGACAACGTGATCGAGGGCGCGGTGATTACCTTTATCGACATCACCGAGATGGTGCGCACCCGCGAGGCGCTGCGTAAAGCCAACGACCTGGCACGTCTGGCGGTGGTGGTGCGCGACGCGCACGACGCCATCACGGTGCAGGATCTGGAGGGCCGCATGCTGGCCTGGAATCCCGGCGCGGTACGCATGTATGGCTGGAGCGAAGCCGAGGCGCTGACGCTGAATATCCGCGACCGCCTGCCGCCCGCGCTGCGCGACCTGGAGCTGGCCAAGGTAGTCCGGCTGAGCCAAGCTGAAACATTGGCGCTGTATCCTACCCAACGAATCACGCAAGACGGTACGGTCGTGGCGGTCGCGGTGACCGCCACGGCGCTGGTGAATGCAGCCGGGCAGGTGTATGCAATTGCAACCACCGAACGGGCGAGCGATCTTAAGCCCGAGGGAATAATGGAGATACACAATGGCCAACATGGCTAAACACTCGGACACTAACCTGCCTCAGGCAGACGCAGCACTGCGCTGGCAGGCCGAACAGCTCGCCGGGGAAATGGATTCCCCGTTGTCGGAAAATATCCAGACCCCGTCTCCGGACGCGATCCGGCACATGCTGCACGACCTGCATGTGCATCAAATCGAGCTGGAGATGCAGAACGACGAACTGCGCCGCACCCAGGCCGAGCTGGAGCAGGAACGGTCGCGCTATTTCGACCTCTATGATCTGGCGCCGGTCGGTTATTGCACCATCAGCGAGTCGGGGCTGATCCAGCAGACCAACCTCACCGCCGCCACCTTGCTGGGCATGAGCAGGCAAGCGTTGATCGCGCAGCCGATCAGCCGCTTCATCGACAAAGCCGACCAGGACATTTATTACCTGTGCCACCAACAGCTCATTGCGACCGGCAGACCGCAGACCTGCGAGTTGCGGCTGGTGGAGAATGACGGCACGCAATGCTGGGTTAATCTGGCGACCACTTATGCGCTGGACGACAGCCATGCGCCGGTGCTGCGCATGGCGCTGACCGAGATCACCGAAAGCAAGATCATGGCGGCGGCGATGCAGGAGAGCGAGTCACGCTATCGCACCCTGAGTGAGGTGCTGCTACAAAAAAATGTCGAGCTTGAGAGCGCCAGGGCCGTGGCGGAAAAAGCCAACCTGGCGAAATCGGATTTTCTGTCCAGCATGAGCCATGAGCTGCGCACGCCGCTGAGTGCGATTCTGGGCTTTGCCCAGCTCATCGACGCGGGCCCGCAAGCACCGACGCCCTCGCAGAAGCAGAGCCTCGGCCAGATTATCAAGGCGGGTTGGTACCTGCTGGATCTGATCAACGAAATTCTCGATCTGGCGCAGATCGAGTCCGGCAAGCTGCCGCTGGCGCTGGAACCGATCGCGCTGACGGCGGCCATCCAGGAATGCCTGGCAATGGTCGAACCGCAAGCGCAAAAATACGGCGTCAGTATGACTTTCCTGCCCGACGAAAAATCGCACTTTGTACACGCCGACCGACTGCGCGTGAAGCAGACGCTCATCAACCTGCTGTCCAACGCGATCAAATACAACCAGCGCGGCGGCAGCGTGGTCGTGAACTATTTCGAGCGCGCCCCCGGACGCCTGCGCATTTCTGTTCAGGACACCGGAGAGGGCTTATCCCCGGAAAAACTCGCACAACTGTTCCAGCCCTTCAATCGCCTGGGTCGCGAGGCAAGCAGCGTGAACGGCACCGGCATCGGTTTGGTGGTATGCAAGCGACTGGTCGAATTGATGGACGGCGCCATCGGCGTGGAAAGCACGGTCGGCACCGGCAGTATGTTCTGGATTGATTTGAACCTGACGACGCAACGACCCCCGCTCGCCCCGACGCACGTTCAAGCCGACGCGCCGGTACGCACCCTGCTGTATGTCGAGGACAACCCGGCCAACCTGATGCTGGTCCAAGAACTCATCGAGCGCCGATCCGATCTGCGCCTGCTCAGTGCGATCGACGGCCAGCAGGGCATCGAGCTGGCGCGCAGCGCGCAGCCGGACCTGATTTTGATGGACATCTGTCTGCCCGACATCAGCGGTATCGAAGCGCTGCGTATCCTGGCGCAAGACCCGACCACCGCGCACATCCCGGTGGTGGCACTCAGCGCCTATGCCTTGCCCCATGATATCGCGAGCGGTCTGAAGGCCGGGTTCGTCCGTTATCTCACCAAACCGATCAAGGTCCACGAGCTCATGGAGACGCTGGACTTGACATTAAATCTAGAAACCGCATCCACTCCTGCCGTCAAAAGGGAAAGCATATGAAAGTGACCGAGCCCGACATTTTAAATGCCAGCCTGCTGATCGTTGACGATCAGGAAATCAACGTGACGCTGCTGGCGCAATTACTGCGTGAAGCCGGTTACACCCAGGTGGCTTCGACCATGGACCCGCAGGAGGTCTGCGCACTGCATCGCAAGCACCGTTACGACCTGATCCTGCTCGACTTGCAGATGCCCGTCATGGATGGCTTCCAGGTCATGGAATGCCTCAAGACCAACTTGGCGGACGGCTATCTGCCGGTGCTGGTGATCACCTCGCAACCCGCCCACAAGCTGCGCGCGCTGCAAGCGGGCGCAAGAGATTTCATCAGCAAGCCGTTTGATCTGGTCGAGGTCGTCATGCGCATCCGTAACATGCTGGAAGTACGGCTGCTGTACAAGCAACTGGAGAATTACAACCAGATACTGGAGCAGACGGTGCAGGAACGCACCGCCGAATTGCGCGAAAGCGAAGCGCGCTATCGCAGCCTGACGGAACTGGCCTCCGACTGGTATTGGGAGCAGGACGAACACGGCAGCTTCACCAAGGTGTTCGGCCCGGTGCTTGAGATGCTCGGCATCCGCGTCGACGCGTTGGTGGCAGATACGACCCGCACCGATCCGCCGACCGGCTGGAATGAGGCGGAGCGCGCCGCGCTGCAGGAGAAAATCACTTCACGCCAACCGTTCCTGGATTTCGTCTTCAGCCGTGTCAATGCCGATCACTCGCAACAAAAATTTATGGTCAGCGGCGAACCGATGTTCAACCGGTTCTCGCGTTTCATCGGTTACCGGGGCATCGGTGTGGAACTCAAAAAATAGCGCGCAGCGTCAAGGACGGTCAACCATGTCAACACCCCATAGCCCGAATCAAAACCATCTGCTGGCCGCACTGCCCACGGCGGATTTCGAACCCTTGGCGGCGCATCTGGAACTGGTGCCGATGCGCCTCGGCGACACCCTCTACGAACCCGGCGGACAGTTGCAGCACGCCTATTTTCCCACCACCTGCATTGTGTCGCTACACTACGTGATGGAGTCCGGCGCCTCGGCCGAGTCCGCCGGAGTCGGCAATGAAGGTGTGGTGGGTATTTCGCTGTTCATGGGCGGCAATACCACGCCCAGTTCGGCGGTGGTGCAGACCGCCGGTCATGCTTACCGGCTGGCGGGCCGCGTGCTGAAACAGGAATTCAGTCGCTCCGGATTATTGCAGCGGTTGTTGCTGCGCTACACCCAGGCGCTGATGACCCAGATGGCCCAGACCACCGCCTGCAACCGGCACCATTCGGTCGAGCAGCAATTGTGCCGCTGGCTGTTGTTGACGCTGGACCGCCTGCCGACCAATGAGCTGGTCATGACCCAGGAACTGGTCTCGAACATGCTCGGCGTGCGCCGCGAAGGCATTACCGAAGCCGCCGGGAGATTGCAGCAGGCCGGTATGATCAGTTACCGGCGCGGCCACATTACCGTGCTTAACCGTGCCGGACTGGAAGCCCAGGCGTGCGAGTGCTACGCCGTGGTCAAGACGGAATTGAAGCGCCTGTTGTCCGACGTGCAGTACCGCCAGGAGATTCACCCGCCGCCCGGCCGACCCGGCCAAACAGCCAAACATAAATTTGAATGAGTGGCAGCGAAGCATGTAGGAGCGGCGCCCTCGCCGCGATGGCTTCGAGCCGCAGCACCCTCGCGCCGACGACCGCCATGGATGGCGGAAGGTAGAGCAACGCAGGAGCAGTTGCCGAGGGCGGCGCTCCTACACACAAAACTGC
>JANOOV010000390.1:0-2293 GCA_031421535.1 Gammaproteobacteria bacterium | reverse complement strand
CGTGGTATTGACAAAATCAAAGTACCTGGGCGAACTGCCCAATCACGAGCTGCTGTACAGCAAGAACGGCATCGCGTTGGTTAAATATTGATGATCATGCCTCTAAACCTGAAAATTGTTTAGAGGCATGAATATTAATGTAGGGTGGGTTAGACGCGTCAGTTTGCGTCGTAACCCGCTAAGCGTGCCGTCAGGCACTCCTCAAAAAAACCGGTGGTGTGCTGCGCACGCTTGGCGGGTTACGCAAACCGCTAACCCATCCTACCAATCATCGGGACTGAAGATTCCATCTGCTCGGTGTTAGTTCACTTAAGCAAGCTTGACCGCCCGCAATTTTTCCGCCGCCTCTTCCGGGCTCACGGTATTGACAAATAACCCCGAACCCAATTCAAAGCCGGTGGGGATGCTGGTGCGCGGGCAGATTTCCAGATGCCAGTGATAGCTTGCGGCGCAGTCGGCGTAGCTTTGTCCGTGTGGCAGCGAATGCAGAAAGTAGTTGTACTGTGCGCCGCCCAGCACGGCGTCGAGGCGTGCCATGGTGCGTTGCAGCACGCGTGCGAAATCGGCCAGGTCGTCGGCACTGGCGCGTAAATAATCTGCCTGGTGTTGCAGCGGCAGGATATGGACTTCCCATTCATAGCGGCTGGCGAAGGGTTTAATGGCGATGAATTTCTGGCCGCGCTCGACCACGTATTGACCGACGTTGATTTTGCGGCGCACTTCGCCGGTTTCGCGCGAGTAGAGTGTGGCTTCAAACGTGAGTGCTTCGTCGATCAGCGCGCAAAAAATGCAGTAGTGATTTTTGTCGAAGAACGCGCGGCTGTGGACTACTTCGGTCTGGACATTTTCCGGCACCACCGGCGTGGCGATGATCTGGCTGTGGGTGTGCGGAATGCTGCCGCCTGCGGCCGGGCCGAAATTCTTGAACGCCAGCACGTAGCGAATGCGCTCGTCGGAGTGGTAAAGCTGCTGCACGCGTTCCTGGTACGCACCGAACAACAACGCGATGTGTTCGGCGCTCATTTCCTGTAGCGCGATGCCGTGCTGAGAGTGGTCGATGATGACTTCGTGACGGCCATAACCGTCGATGGTGTGTTGCAGGCCAAACGAGAAATTCGGTTGCTGCTGGTCATCGCCCAGCACCGGGTACAGATTTTCAACGATGCGGATCGCCCAGTCGGGTTGCTCGGGATAGCGCGCAATCTGCGGCGGGGTCATGTGTTCGTTGCCACGACAAAATGGACAGGTCTCGACATGGTGGCGCGTGTCGCGCGCCGCCGGTGCCTCGGCTTTTTTCGGTCGCATGCCGCGCGCGGTGGCCACCAGCACCGACTCGGTGGGCACAATCGGGTTGATGCGGATTTCGCGAATGGGTTTGGGTGTGTCAGACATAACAGAAATCCTCGCGGTGCGTGGCAGAAAACCTAAACGCAAAACCGCGAGGGCGCAAAGGGATAAACATTGATGGAGGGATAATTATTCCGGGGGTGCCAAATTCAACTGTGCCACGGCGTCGCCCACATCTTTGGGCCACACGAACACGCGGTTATAGGGCGGCACCCGGTGATAATCTGCCGGTTCAAAAATTTCGCGCGTGGTCATGTCCACGCAGTAACGGTCAACCCAGTTGCTGCGTTCCCAACGTTTGAGTTTGGCGCCTTTTAAAAGCTGGTCGGTGATGTCCCAGAGCTTGTAACACATGCGAAATTCATAGCCCGCAAGAGTATTGTCGTCGGCCCAGATACCGCGTTTCTTTTCCACCGCATCTTGGGCGCAGGTTTGCAGCAGGACCAGGTCGCGATATTTCGGCAGGCTGGGAAAAATCGGGAATGATGCGGCCCAGCCGTTGTCGATCATCATCAAGTTGAACGTGGCGCGCTCTTTTTCGGGCAACGCCGCGCGTTCGGCTTCGCTGTATTGCGGCGACGCATAGGCGAGCAGGCGGCCATATTGATCAAACGGTTGGCTGGAACTCGCCAAATACAGTTCGCGTTTACTGCCGTTGGGTTTGGCAAGTTTGGTTTCGATCAGTTGTTGCAGCGCCTGAGTTGCCGCAACGCCTTGTTGTTTTTGCAACGTACCGACCCGTCCGGTGGAAAGCCTGGGTAGCAGATAGGCGGCGAGCGCAGCGCTGATTTCGGCTTTGCCGGCTTTGATCCAATCTGCCAGTTCTTGAAATTTTGCGTCGTGCTTGGCGGGATCGCTGTTGCCGGGATAATGCACCTCTGGCGTGTCGATGCTCAGCAGGCGTACCGCCGTCGATACGTACGGTGTATCGCCGTCGGTAATGCGC
>JANOOV010000389.1:0-2167 GCA_031421535.1 Gammaproteobacteria bacterium | reverse complement strand
GCCTTGTGCACCGTGTTCACCGGCGCGTCGCAGATGCTCAGCCTGCATCCCGCCCAGCGCAAACACCGGCACCCTGGCTGCTTCCGTCAGCGCGTGCAACCCATCCCATCCTAAAGACACTGCAACCGGATGGCTTGGCGTTGGCAACACCGGACTTGCCACCACAAAATCGACGCCGATGGATTGCGCCTGCTGCAATTGGTCGAGACTGTGCACCGATGTCGCCACCCACTGCGCGCGCGGCAGCGGACGTTCGCATAATGCTGCCAAGCGTGCGCCGCTCAGATGCACGCCATCAGCGTTCAACTCAGCAACAACCTGCGGTTCAGAATTCAGCAACAGCTGCGCGCCATGTTCACGACACACCCGTAGCGCGTCTTGCGCAAGCGCCCGATAACCCACAACGTCAAGCGACTTCGCGCGCAATTGCACCAGACGTACGCCCGCCGACACGGCGCGCTCCAAACGCCACAAAAAATCCGCTGCGCCTATCTCAGGCTCACCGGTGATCAGGTAAACAGACGGCAATAGCGCCGCCGTGACAATCGACGCGTTAGCCTGGGGAAATTGATAATTGCGCAGCTCACCCGGCGCGACCCAGACCACCGGCTGCCCTTCGCGTCCGTGCGGCGTGCCGTGAATTGAAGTAACACGCCATACATCGAGCAAGACCGATTTGTCTGGATAATCGTGCCGCACACGCAGCAATGGCCGCGCTTTCTCAACCGTGATGCCGAGCTCTTCATGCAGCTCGCGATCCAGCGCCGCGCGAATGTCTTCACCTGGCTCGACTTTGCCGCCGGGGAATTCCCACAGGCCGCCTTGATGCACATGCGCGGGCCGACGCGCGAGCAAAAATTCGCCGCGCGTATTTTCGATCACGGCGACGGCAACATGGATGGGGGGATGGGACATGGGACTATAGTAGTTGTTGAAACTCCTTCCCCCTGCAAGGGGGAAGGCTGGGATGGGGGTGTGTAAGCACACTGCCTTTTTCATCACCCCCATCCTGACCTTCCCCCTTGCAGGGGGAAGGAATGCTCCGTTCTAAGATCATTTTCTAGCCCACCACACTGGATGCGCAGCAATCAGGTACGGTATTCGGCGTTGATGCGCACGTAATCGTAGGAGAAATCACACGTCCACACGCGCGCCGTGTGGTGTCCGCGCGCGAGATTCACGCGGATGGTGATTTCCTCCTGCTGCATCACGCGCCGGCCTTGCGCTTCCTGATAGTCCGGTGCGCGCCCGCCGTTACGTACGATGCAAACGTCGTCGAGAAAAATCGTCAACGCGTTTAAGTCAAGCTCAGTCACTCCAGCGCGTCCCACGGCTGCCAGGATACGACCCCAGTTAGGATCGCTGGCGAAGAATGCGGTTTTAACCAACGGCGAGTGCGCGATGGTATAGGCCACCTGACGCCCTTCCAGAACGCTGCGCGCTGCGTTGACTTCCACGGTAATAAACTTGGTCGCGCCCTCGCCGTCGCGCACCACCGCCTGCGCCAGTTGTTCGCACACGTCGCGTACTACTGTGCACAGTTCCCGGTAACCCGGGCTGTCGCCGGTCAGCGGCGCATGCTTCGCGCGACCGGTCGCGACCAACATGCACGCGTCATTGGTCGAGGTGTCGCCGTCCACGGTGATGCTGTTAAATGAGGTCGCCACCGCATCGATCAAGCACTGTTGCAATAAAGCTTGCGGCACATTGGCGTCAGTCGCGAGGAAGGCCAGCAGGGTGGCCATATCGGGCCGGATCATGCCGGAACCCTTCGCTATGCCGGTCACCGTAACGGTAACGCCCTCGACGCTGAACTGTCGTGATGCGCCCTTGGGCACGATGTCGGTAGTCATGATGGCGTGGGCGGCGGCTTCCCAGCCATGTTCGGTGAGATTCGCGCGCGCTTCCGGTAAGCCTTGCGTGATTTTAGCAACCGGCAGCGGCTCACCGATCACACCGGTAGAAAACGGCAGCACTTCGTTCGGCATCCCTTCAACCAACTGCGCCAGCGCCGTACAACACGTGCGCGCATCGGCCAGACCGGGTTCACCCATACCCGCGTTCGCGTTACCGGTGTTGACAAGAAACCAGCGCGGAGTGCATTGGGCGAGATGTTGTTTGGCCAGCACCACTGGCGCGGCGCAAAACGCATTGACGGTGAATACCG
>JANOOV010000388.1:0-8539 GCA_031421535.1 Gammaproteobacteria bacterium | reverse complement strand
ACCGTTATTTTCGGGTATATCCCAAAACACGAGCGCGCCGCCATCGCCTGGGGCCACCGTGAGGCCAGTGGGCACGGCGGGTGTCGGTGGCGTGGGATCAACGAGGGTGGCGTTAATTCCGGTCAGATTAGCCGTCATAATGTTTGCCGTCGCATTGCCAGCGGGGTTATTGGCGTTGCCACTACCCTGACCATGAACGCCCATGCGCGCGCGTATTTGATAATTGGTATTGGCGCGCAGACCGCGGATGGTGTAAGTCCCGGTTCCCATTACCAGTGCGGGGATTCCCGTTCTGCCGTCCGGGCTGCATTGCGCCGGAGCAACACAGGGGTAAGCCGAGACACTGACCCCTGCGGATTGCGACCCGCCATAACTCACTGTGCCGGAAACGCTGTAGGACGGGATCACCGAAGTGGCCGTGAAGTCCTGCGTGGCGTCTGCGCTGACAGGCACCACAGGCGCGGCGGGTGCGTAGGTGTAGCCCTCCAAAGCCGGGGTGAGGGTATAGTTCCCCGCCACCAGTCCGGTAAAGCTGTAAGCGCCAGCTGCATTGGTCGTGGCAGTGGTGGTGCCCGTGCCGCTGCGGGTAATCGTCACGCCCTCGCCATAGGAGCCCGTGATGGTGCCGCTGAGGGTGTAAGTGGCTGCGGCTCCACAGGTGACCGTGATATTGGTCACGTTAGCAGTGGCGGTGCCTGAACCGTTGCCGATGCTGCAAGTTTGCCCGGCGGGTGGTGTCAGCACGGTGACCGTGTAAGTCCCGCCATGGGTAATTGGCAAGGTGAAGGTGAACGCGGCGTTGGTGGTGCGGCTAAGATCGTTCGCACCGTTATTTTGCAATACCACGGTGCCCGTCAAGCCGGAGATGCTGCCGCCGATGGTGTAGGTGTTGGCCGCACAGCTTACATTGACGTTGGCGACGGCTGCGGTAGCGGTGCCTGAGCCGTTAGCCACCGTGCAGGTCTGCCCGACAGGTTGGGATAGCACCGTGACCGCGTAGTTCGCGCCGTGGGCAATCTGCGTGCTGAAGGAGTAGACGGCATTGGTGGTGCGGCTGAGATCGTTTGCGCCGTTATTTTGCAATACCACTGTGCCGGTCAGCCCCGAAATCGTGCCGCCGATGGCGTAGGTGTTGGTCACACAGCTTACAGTTACGTTGGTGACGGCTGCGGCAGCCGTGCCTGTGGCCTTGGCAACCGTGCAGACTTGCCCGACAGGCTGGGTCAACACCGTGACCGCGTAAGCGCCGGTCGCAGTGGCAAAGTTGTATTGGCCATTGGCGTTGCGGCTGAGGTTGTCTGCGCCGTTATTTTGCAATACTACGGTGCCCGTCAAGCCGGAGATGCTCCCGCCGATGGTGAATGTCCCGGCGGCATTGGTCGTGCAGCTTATGTTCACGTTGGTGACGTTGGCTGTGGCGCTGCCGGTGGGGTTGGCCACAGAACAGGTTTGCCCGGCGGGCTGAGCCGATATTGTCACCGAATATGCAACGCCGCTTGCCACCGCAGTGGCGAAGGTGTAAGTCGCGTTGGTGGTGCGGCTGAGGGTGTCAGCACCGTTATTCTGCAATGTCACCGTGCCGGTCAGGCCGGAGATGGTGCCGCCGATCGTAAAGGTAGTTGCAGCCACCGTCATAAACGACCACTGCTGCTGAGCGGCAAGCGCATTGCCCGCCGCATCTTGCACCCCGGTCGTGAGGGTGGCGGTGTAGTTCGTGCCGTACGAAAGAGGTGTGCCCGGTGTCGGTGTAAACGTCGCCGTGTTGCCGGACAAGGCCACTGTGCCGCTCACTGCGGTGGCGCCAACGGTCGTTTTCAGCGTAAAGGTTGATGTGGTAATGCTCGCGGCGCTCACCGCCTCCGAGAAGGTCGCGGATACCGTGGTGTTGATCGCTACGCCGGTTGCATTACTTGCCGGACTGGTCGAGCTCACCGTGGGTGCCGTCGTATCCGGCGTCGTTCCTCCTCCGGAGCCTCCCCCTCCGCCCCCACCGCATCCGGTGAGCAGTAACGAGATTAAAAAAACCGTAAAAAATGTACTCCAGGATTTCGTTACTGCCGTTTGAATGGTTGGCATGTTCGTCTCTCTCATTTTATTTTCAGTTGATCCGGCGGTGGGTACGGACTCGGTGCGCAGGTACAGACGCCTACCCGTTCACGCTACGCACTCGCCGTTATCGGTTGCCTGGAGGAACCCTTTAGCAAAAATATAAAAATATTTTTTACTTTTTCATCCCCTCCACAACGCTTGGGATTTAAGGCTTTTTTTTGCAGCAAAACTCGGTAGGATGAGCGCGTGCTTTCCAACCATCGATGGCGTTCCTCATGTCCTCCGTATTCGATTTCGATACTCCACTTGAGCAGTACGCGGTGATGGGCAACCCCATCGCGCACAGCAAATCGCCGCGTATTCATGCGTTGTTTGCCAGGCAAACCGGGCAGCGCATGGCGTACACGGCGATTCAGGTTGATCACGGCGGCTTCAAACAGGCGGTGGGTAATTTTCAAGCCAGCGGCGGCAAGGGCCTGAACGTGACAGTTCCGTTCAAACGTGAGGCGTGGGAGTTGGTGAGCGAACTCAGTACGCGTGCGCAGCGTGCGGGGGCGGTGAACACCATCGCGATGCGCGCCGACGGCGCGCTGGTCGGCGACAACACCGACGGCGTCGGATTGATCCGCGATATCCGCGAGAATTACCGCGCAACCCTCACCGGCAAACAGGTGTTGATGCTGGGCGCAGGCGGCGCGGTGCGCGGCGTGCTGGGCCCGTTGCTGGAAGAGCGACCGGCGCTGTTGGTGATCGCCAACCGTACTGTGGATCGCGCCACTGAGCTGGCACTGGAATTTGCCACGCTCGGGCCCGTGTCGGGCTGCGGTTTTGATGCGCTGCGCGGCAAACAATTTGATGTGTTGATTAACGGCACCTCGGCCAGCCTGCAAGGCGACTTGCCGCCGTTGCCCGACGATGTGTTAACACCCGGCGCGTTCTGCTACGACCTGATGTACGGCGCGCAACCCACGGTATTCATGCGCTGGGCGCAGCAACACGGGGCGGGACAAGTCGTGGATGGTTTGGGCATGCTGGTGGAACAGGCGGCGGAAGCGTTTTTTATTTGGCGCGGTGTGCGGCCGCACACCGCGCCGGTGATTGATCTGTTACGTGCGCCGGATAAATAATTCCATTTCCAATGCAAATCGATACGTCGTTGCCCTGCGGTTGGAGGCGCGTGAAAGTAGGCCGGGTTGCGCAGCTACCCGGCATTCCCGGTCAGCCAATGCGTGTCACATCAAGTGAATTGTCAGGTAACCGCTGCGCGGCAACCTGACCTACAACGATGGATATGATTTGCCAACAATTTGCGGGCCGGGTCGATAGTCGCGCCTTGAATTGGAAATGGCATAAGCAAAATACCCGGCCCCTATCGCACCAGCAGAAACAGCGCTGTTTCTCCCCGCACCAGATTCAGCAAGATGCCTTGATCCGAGCGCTTCGCGGCGCGCTTTAAATCCTCCAGATTGGTCACCGGTACGCGATTGGCGTTGGAGATAATGTCGCCTTTGCGCAGCCCGGCGCGCGCGGCTGCGCTGTTGCGCTCCACTTCCAGCACCACCACGCCCGCCTGATGTCCGCGCGCGTTAGACGGCAATTCTTCGACGTTGCCCAGCATGGCGCCTTCCAGCTTGGAAAAAATCTGCTTGCCGGCCAACTTGGTTTGCGGTGCTTCGGCGACGGTGGCGACAATTTCGCGCGGCTTGCCGTCGCGCAGGAGCTTGAGCGTGACTTTTTCGCCGATACGTAACATGCCGATGCGGTTACGCAGATCTCCCGAGCTGCGCACTTCGCGGCCATTCACGGTCATCACCACGTCGCCGACTTTTACTCCGGCCTTGTCGGCGGTCGAACCCGCGACGACTTGCGCGATCACCGCACCGGCATTATTTTCGATGCCGAAGGCGCTGGCTAGCTCGGGTGTCATGTCTTGAATTAACACGCCCAGGCGTCCGCGCCGTACTTCGCCATGCTTCACTAACTGATCCATAATGTCGCGCACCATGTTCATGGGGATCGCGAAGCCGATGCCGACATTGCCGCCGCCCGGCGCAATAATCGCGGTGTTGATGCCGATGAGCTGGCCACGCAAATTCACCAACGCGCCACCGGAGTTGCCGGGATTGATCGACGCATCGGTTTGAATAAAATCTTCGTAGCCTTCAATGCCCAAGCCGGAACGTCCCAGCGCGCTGACGATGCCCGAGGTCACGGTTTGTCCCAAGCCGAACGGGTTGCCGATGGCGACGACAAAATCGCCGACGCGCAGTTGTTCGGAGTCGGCCAGTGGCAGTGCAAGCAGTTTTTCGCTCGGCACTTTGATTACCGCGATATCGGCGTCGGGATCGGTGCCCACCAGCTTGGCGTTCAAGCTGCGGCCGTCGCGCAGCGTGACGGTTATTTCCTCGGCGTGTTGAATGACGTGATTGTTGGTGACGATGTACCCCTGCTGCGCGTCCACCACCACGCCGGAACCCAGGCTTTGCGTTTCACGCCGCTGCGGTTGATTGGGCACATCGAAGAAGTAACGGAAGAACGGATCCTGCATCAGCGGATTCTGCTGCGCGCGCATACTGCCGCGTGTGGAGATGTTGACGACGGCGGGCGTGATCTTGTCAAGCATCGGCGCCAAGCTTGGAAGCTGCTGGCCGTCGCTGTCGGTCGCGGGCAATGCCGCGTTTGCCGGACTGGACAACACCGCAACACCGAGCACACCCAACACGCGCAACACTTGCTTGTAATTCATTTCGGTTCCTTGTTGGTTAAAACCGGGCGCGTCGCATGCGCGCCCGGTGCTACTCACCCGTTGACGACAATTTTGCGTGGCTGCACCGCTTGCGCTTTAGTGATGACCACTTCCAAAACGCCGCTGTGACTGCGCGCGCTAATATGCGCGGTGTCGGCGGCATCGGGCAAGGTGAAGCGCCGCACAAACGACCCACGCGAGCGTTCGACACGTTTATAGAGATTGCGTTCCTCGGCGACCACCGGGGGGCGCGCGCCTTTTATGGTGAGCACGCCCTGCTCGGTTTGGATCTCGATATCTTTCGTTTCAACACCCGGCACGTCGGCCAGAATGACATAGCGGTTCGCTTCCTCACGAATGTCAACAGCGGGCTCCCAATCGCTGTCGGCGGCAGCATGGTTGTCGGCGGTTTGCGCGCGGCGTGTGAAGACACGCGCCGCTTCGTGTTGCAGGGGACTCAATACACTCCAAGGGTAATAACGCAGCATGTTCATAGTGTCTCCATTGCGTGGGTTAAACATCGTTCGATTGTGTCCAGTTATATTTGGTGAGCGCGCGCACTTTTCAAGCGGCGACGCAAAATCGGCCGACGTTTTCCGGCAGAATACTGAAATTATTGGCGTTTATTTTCACATCCAGTTATTGATTGACAACCACTACATGTAGCAATAATCTCCTGCCTCAACACAAGATGTTGTGTTGTTCGTTGTAAACGCCATTATTTAGAAACTGAATTTCACCAAGGATCCCGGCAGTGGTCACGCACTTGCCGCAACTACCCGAGACGGGCTCGTTTACAGTAAAAAATTGACCCTTCAACAGCGCGCCTTTCGCATCGGTCATTGGCCCGTTTTCGGAGTTGGCAGAATGTTCGGGCGGTTACGCCAAACCAATACACCCAGGGGGAGCACACGATGAAAATTGCACATTTGAAGACCGGCACGGTGAGCACGGCCGAGATTCCGTACCAATCCGCCTCAATCGACATCTGGGACAAAAAATACCGGTTAAAAACCAAGGACGGCCGTGCGGTCGATCAGTCCATGGACGAGACCTATCAGCGCGTCGCGCGCGCCTTGGCCGACGTGGAAACCACCCCGGAAAAACGCACTGAGTGGTATGAAAGTTTTCTGTGGGCGCTGCGCCGGGGCGCGATTCCCGCCGGGCGTATCACCAGCAATGCGGGTGCGCTGGAATACAAACCCGCTACCTCCACGATCAACTGCACCGTGTCGGGTACGGTGCGCGATTCGATGGACGACATTCTGCAAAAAGTGCACGAGGCCGGGCTGACGTTGAAGGCAGGCTGCGGCATCGGCTATGAATTTTCCACACTGCGTCCGCGCGGCGCGTTTGTCGCGGGCGCCGGGGCCCACACTTCCGGCCCGCTGTCGTTCATGGATATCTACGACAAGATGTGTTTCACGGTGTCGTCCGCCGGTGGACGGCGCGGCGCGCAAATGGCTACGTTTGATGTCGGTCACCCGGATGTGCTGGATTTCGTGCGCGCCAAACGCGAGTCGGGACGGCTGCGCCAATTCAACCTGTCGCTGCTGATCACGCACGATTTCATGGAAGCGGTAAAGAACGACGAGCAATGGCAGCTTGCGTTCCCGGTTTCGCAGAAAGAAGCGGAGGTTGACAAACTCGACCTCCACGATCCGGACAAAGTGATCTGGCGCGAATGGGCCACTAAAAAAGGCTATATCGTCAACAAGCAGGGCTTGGTCGCCTGCCGCGTGTACCGCACCATCAAGGCACGCCGCGTGTGGGACGTCATCATGTCATCCACCTATGACTACGCGGAGCCGGGCTTCATCCTGATCGACAAAGTCAACGAGATGAACAACAACTGGTTCTGCGAAAATATTCGGGCGACCAATCCTTGCGTGACGGCGGACACCTGGGTGCATACCGCCGAAGGCCCGCAGCAAGTATGCAATCTCATCGGCCGTCCGTTCCTGGCGCGTGTGGATGGCAGAGACCACCCAACCAGCGCCGAAGGGTTTTTCCTGACCGCCACCAAACCGGTAGTGCGTCTCGATACCGCTGAAGGATATGCCTTGCGTCTGACCGCCGACCATCGCGTGCGCCGCGTAACCGACTTCACCCGCTACAGCACGGAAACCGACTGGTGCACAGCCGGCGAACTCCAGCCGGGTGATCGGGTGCTGCTCAATGATCACCGCAGCAACTCTGCATGGGCGGGCGCGTTCAGCCGTGACGAAGGTTATCTCCTCGGTCTGTTGGTGGGTGATGGCACGCTCAAAACCGACAAGGCGGTGTTATCCGTCTGGCAGTCTGCGGCCACGGTCAACGGTAGCGACGGCGACATACCCACCGGCATTCAAGCGGTGATGGCCGAGGCGTTGCGCGCCGCGCAATCCCTGCCACATCGCACCGATTTCACCGGCTGGCATGCAGTCGCCGGACGCGGCGAACACCGGCTGGTACTAGGCGCCCTCAAGTTGCTCGCCGAGCGAGTTGGCATGCGTCCCGGCGACAAGGCGATCACGCCGGTAGTCGAGGCTGGGTCGAGCGAATTCTATCGCGGTTTCCTGCGCGGCTTCTTTGATGCCGACGGCTCGGTTCAGGGCAATCAGACCAAGGGCGTGAGCGTGCGCCTCGCCCAATCTGACCTACCGCGCCTGCACGCCGCACAGCGCATGCTGCTGCGTCTGGGCGTCGCTTCCGTGATCTACAAACAACGGCGAGCCGCAGGCTTCCAGCGGCTGCCAGATGGTAAGGGCGGGCGCAGTGAGTACGCGATTAATCCCCAGCACGAACTTGTCATCAGCGGCGAAAACCTGCGTCGTTTTCAGGAGCTGGTAGGCTTCGGCGACAGCGACAAGGCGGCGCGCCTTGCGCGGGCGCTCGGTGACTACCGACGCGAGCTGAACCGCGAACGGTTCACGGCGCGCGTAACCACCATCACGCCGGACGGCGTGGAGGCGGTATATGACGTACAGGTGCCTGGGATCAACACTTTCGATGCCAATGGCTTGCATGCCCACAATTGTGGCGAACAACCACTTCCGGAATACGGCTCGTGCCTGCTGGGCTCGGTTAATCTCACCAAGTTCGTACATCACCCCTTCACGGATCGCGCGCGCTTCGATTGGGACGAATACCGCAAAACCGTCGCGATTTTCACGCGCATGCTCGACAACGTGGTGGAGATCAACGGCCTGCCGCTGCAACAGCAACGCGATGAAATTTTTGGCAAACGCCGCCACGGCATGGGCTACTTGGGCCTGGGCTCGACATTGACCATGTTGCGCATGAAATACGGCGCGAAAGACTCGCTGGATTTCACCGAACGCGTCACGCGCGAAATGGCGGTGGAAGGCTGGAAAGTCGCGCTCGATCTATCTCTGGAAAAAGGCCCGGCGCCAACGCTGGAACAAGACTTCACCGTGACCGCCGAGATGCTGGCCAAGCGTCCCGAGATGATCGACGACGGTTACCACGAAGGCGACACCATCAAGGGCAAAGTGCTGCATGCCAAGTACAGCCGCTACATGCAGCGCATCGCGGAAATTGAACCCGAATTGGTGGCGGAGCTTGCCAAGGTCGGCGCACGCTTCACGCATCACACGTCGATTGCACCGACCGGCACCATCTCGCTGTCGTTGGCCAACAATGCCAGCAACGCCATCGAGCCCAGCTTCGCGCATCACTACTACCGCAACGTGATCCGTGAAGGCAAAAAGAGCAAATAAAAAATCGACGTGTTTTCATTCG
>JANOOV010000387.1:0-3153 GCA_031421535.1 Gammaproteobacteria bacterium | reverse complement strand
CTGACCTACGTGATGGATAAAATCGACATGGTATTGCTGATGTCGGTGAACCCGGGCTTCGGTGGCCAGAGCTTCATCCGTTCCTCACTCGACAAGCTGCGTGAAGCGCGCAAGATCATCAAGGCCAGCGGTCGCGACATCCGTCTGGAAATCGACGGCGGTGTCAAGGTTGACAATATTCGCGAGATCGCCGAGGCGGGCGCGGATACCTTTGTCGCGGGCTCGGCGATTTTCAACGCTGCCAAACCTACCGATGCCAACCGCTACAACACTGTGGTCGGCGCGATGCGGGCAGAACTAGCGAAGGTGGGTAAGTAGTGGTGCTCGCACGCCCGCACATGGTGCTCATTGATGTCGATGGCACGCTGGTCGACAGCGTGCCCGACCTTGCCTTTTGTGTCGATGCGATGATGAGCCAGCTTGGATTGCCGTCACACGGCGAAAGCAAGGTGCGGTTGTGGGTGGGCAACGGCGTGGAGCGGCTGGTGCGCCGCGCACTGGTAGGCAAACTCGACGGTGAACCGGACGACGCGCTGTTTAGCCGCGCCTACCCAATTTATCTCAAGCTTTACGCAGCCAACGTCAGCGTGCGCAGCGTGTTGTATCCCGGCGTGCGCGAAGGTTTGGCCTGGCTCAAGCAGCAAGGCTTCAAGCTCGGCTGTGTCACCAACAAAGCCGCGCAATTCACCTTGCCGCTGTTAAAAAATTTGGGTGTCTACGACGACTTCGGCATCGTCATATGCGGCGATACCTTGCCGCTGAAAAAACCCGACCCCGCACCGTTATTGCACGCGGCCAAGCATTTCGGTGTCAGCCCACAGCAATCGTTGATGCTGGGCGATTCAGTCAGCGACGTGACCGCCGCGCGTGCCGCCGGGTTCAAAATTATCTGCATGAGTTATGGCTATAATCATGGACAGGACATCCGCAGCGCGCATCCCGACGCAGTGATTGATTCGATGGCGGAGTTGCCTAAACTCTTGGGTTAGTACCGTACGTAGCGATGAAAATGGACACAACAACACAAACAAACCGAGGGTGGCGACGCGGATAACTGCGTGGTGCTTTCCGTTTGTGTGTCTATCTTCCTATGCTACGGTGACTTATGACCTCTACGAATTCTCCTGCCCTGCATCGCGTGCCGCTGGTGCGCGAAGTGCTCGCCGATCTCGACACGCCGCTCTCGACTTATTTAAAACTTGCCGACGGGCCCTACTCCTATTTGTTTGAATCGGTGCAGGGCGGGGAGCGCTGGGGACGTTATTCCATTATCGGGTTACCGGCGCGTAGTGTGTTACGGGTCACGGGTCGTGACATTACGGTATTGCACGACGGCGTGGTTGCCGAGCAACACACCGTAGCTGATCCGCTCACGTGGATTGAGGTCTTTCAAAAGCGTTATCAAGTCGTGGCCGCTGCGGGCTTGCCACGCTTCACCGGCGGGTTGGTGGGTTACTTCGGTTACGACACCGTGCGCTACATCGAGCCGCGTTTAGCCAAGTCCAACAAGCCCGATCCGGTAGGCACGCCCGACATCGTGCTGATGGTGTCGGAAGAAGTGGTGGTGTTCGACAACCTGAGCGGCAAGTTATACGTGATTGTGCACGCCGACCCCGCGCAACGTGCGGCGGGTGAAGCGCGTCTGGACGAGTTGGTAGCGCAACTTGCACACCCGACTCCGCGCCACGTGCAATTACGTTCCACGCAAGTGCAGGAAAAAGATTTCATCTCCGGGTTCACGCAAGCCGGGTTCGAACACGCCGTCACCCGTGTGAAGGATTACATTCTCGCAGGCGACGTGATGCAGGTGGTGTTGTCGCAGCGCATGTCGATTCCGATCACAGCGCGACCTTTGGATTTATATCGCGCGCTGCGCACCATCAATCCCTCGCCGTATCTGTATTATCTTGACCTGGGCGATTTCCAGATCGCCGGATCGTCGCCGGAAATCCTTACGCGCCTGGAAAATAATGAAGTCACGGTGCGGCCCATCGCCGGGACACGTCCGCGTGGCGCCACACCGGAGCAAGACGCCGCACTGGAACAAGATCTGCTCGCCGATCCTAAAGAACGTGCCGAACATTTAATGCTCATCGATCTGGGCCGCAACGACGTCGGCCGCATCGCGCAGACTGGCAGCGTGCGCGTAACCGAAAACATGCTCATCGAACGTTACTCCCACGTGATGCACATCGTGTCCAACGTCTGCGGCAAATTGCAGCCCGGCCTGTCGGCGCTCGACGTATTGCGCGCGACCTTTCCGGCCGGCACCGTCAGCGGCGCGCCGAAAATCCGCGCCATGGAAATCATCGACGAACTGGAGCCGGTAAAGCGCGGCGTGTACGCCGGTGCCGTAGGTTATCTAGGTTGGAGCGGCAACATGGACACCGCTATCGCGATCCGCACCGCCGTCATCAAAGACGGCATGTTGCACATCCAGGCCGGTGCGGGCATCGTCGCCGATTCCGTGCCACGCAACGAGTGGGACGAAACCATGAACAAAGGCCGCGCAGTGTTCCGCGCAGTGAGTCTGGCCGAAGCCGGGTTGGATGCCGTTCCCACGGCAGTACCCAGCGTCACGTAGGTGTATTGCCCTGTCGGCGGCTTACAGGGAGCCACGCGGGCTATTAGTTCGTCGCTACCATAAAAACTATGGTTGCCAAGCGACAAAACCCCGTGTTAGATTTGCTCCACTCTCGAAGTGTGATGAGAGTTTCGTGTAATTATTCTTGTTCAACTCTTAACTTGATTTGGAGGTTTTTATGGGCGGTGGCGGCGGCGGTATGGGTGGTGGTGGTGGTGGCGGTATGGGTGGCGGTGGCGGCATGGGTGGTGGCGGCATGGGTGGTGGTGGCGGCGGTATGGGTGGTGGTATGGGCGGCTAAATACCGCAACCCGAGTCACTCGAAGCCAAAGCAATCACTGTTGTTTTGCTAGAGCAACTCATACTCCCTTACGGATAGTCCGCAAGAGAGCAGAAAATAAAAAGGGATCGCATGAAGCGGTCCCTTTTTATTTCGTAGTATCGGGATCTGCCTTACCTCGCCCTGTTTGCCAATCAACCGCCCCTTTATAGTCGGGGTGGGTATCCAATAAACGCTCGTGCCGGTCCACGGTGAGGGTGCCATCGCCATTGAAGTAAGCCACCCGATC
>JANOOV010000386.1:0-9955 GCA_031421535.1 Gammaproteobacteria bacterium | reverse complement strand
TGAAGGCTCGACAGTCCAAACCGCCGCCGATGCAATCAGGGGAACGAACCCCACAAGCATCACAACCCATCGGCAGGCCGATACGGCGCTTCCCGAACGATGCGCGCAGGCCAAAATCAGCAAAAGACCGGGGAGTAAAACTCCCGTGACCGGTGGGTAAGACGCAGGCATGATTTATTCCGTTTTTGAATCAAGCATGAACGTGCAGGCGGCGCACAGACCAAGCTGTAGCGCGGCGAGGCGGGGCAACAACGTCTCGTTTTGAATTGGAATCAGTAAGGAATTATTTGCGCTCATTTCCGTATGCTCCATAGTGTCCGTAGCCGTAACCCTGACTTGAGCCTCCCTGGCTTTTGTTCAATACCACCCCCACATATTTGTCAGTGCCGATCAGCGCCAACGCATCCTTCACCACACGTTGCGGCGTCTTGCCGGATTCAACAACCATCACCACCTGGCCCACGAGGCCCGCCAGAACCACGGCTTCACTCGACACCAGCATCGGCGGCGCATCAAAGATGACGACCCGATCCGGATAGCGCTGCGCAAGTTCCTGGGTTAAACGCCGCATATTTAGAATGGCCAGACATTCGGTCGCTTGCGGATGTTGCCGGCCGGCGCGCAGCAGCGTCAGTTTTGGGATATTGGTGCGAAACAAAAGCCCTTCCAGACCCAGGTGTTCATCGGCAAGGTAATCAACCAGCCCCGGTTCTTCCTTGGGGAGGCCAAGGTAACCGGCAATGGCTGGCTTGGGTACATCGGCCTCTACCAGCAATACGGTGTGATCCAGCTCCATGGCAATGCTCATCGCCAGGTTAATGGACGTAAACGACTTGCCTTCCCCCGGCAAGGCGCTCGTCACCATAATTAAATTTGCATGACTATGGGTCGTCGTCTGTGGATTGAGCACATTTTTCAATAACGGCCGTTTGATCGCGCGATACTCTTCCGCGATCAAGCTGCGTGTGTTGGTCGGAGTAATCATGCCGGCAGCGGCCAGCCGTTGCATGTCAATGGCCGCGACTTCGGGTTCGGCATCCGACTTAAAGGTTACCGATTGAACAACGCCCGGTATTCGCGCCATCGCCGCGTCGGTATGCGGACGCTTTTCCTGAGCCCCCGCATTGATCAGACGATCAACAAATTTTTCGATTGAATTCATGACACTTCACTCATTTGTTAATGCGACACGCCGCTCGAAAACATATGCAATGCAACGTAGAGCCCATAAACGACGATCAACGCGGCGGTGATCAACATGTAGGTAACTACTTCAATGCGGTATTTCATGCGTCCCGCATCCGTCCACACCATCGATACGTAACCCAGCACCGGAACATTCGTCTCGGCAACCACGCTGCGATAGTTATCGAAGACCAGCTTGATTTGCGACAAGAACAACGTAAACAGCACCCCGGCGCCGATGCCCGCAAGCAGTACGGCGGTTGCCAGCAGCAACCGGTTCGGCGCGACCGGGGACAGCGGCACACGCGGCGGATCGACAATCTTGAATTTGAGATTATCCGAGCTCTGCTCCGCTTCTTCGGAAATTTTCGCGGACTCACGCCGGGTGATCAATGATTCATAATTCTGCTTGTTGATGGCGTAGTCACGATCGAGACGGGCAAGCTCTGCTTCTACCTGAGGCACGGTATCCACCAGCTTGTTCAACTGGATCACGCGGTTTGCATACTCTTTCACACGCACGTGCAACACCGCCACGGTCGCCTCCGCGTTGCCTAATGCAATCTTTAATTGCTGATACACGGGATTTGCTTCCACGGTCGGCACGCGTGCTGGCAGTTTTACCTGTGCTACTTCTTCACGTTTTTTCTCAAGCGCGCGCTGCTCATCAATCTGTTTGCGCAACACGACCACGTCAGGATGTCCCTCGGTGTAGCGCAGCAGCAACTCGTCGAGTTTTGACTCTAAAGTCTGGATGCGTGACTCGCCTAACGAGGCCATCGCGCGCAACGGCGTGGCGGGTTGCAGCGCCATTCCGAAGCTGGGCTCTTCGCCCGACAGCTGACGCCGCAATTCGTCGCGACGGTTTTCAGCTTCACGAAGTTCCAATTTTGCGCGCTCTAATGTCGCCGTCTCGACGGACAGCCGATCATAATATCCCCGCCCCTCCGACGGCATCACGCTGACATTCACGCGCTTGAATTCCTTCAGGCGATCCTCGGCCGACAGGAGGCGGGCTTCATACTCCTTGATTTGTTCCTCTAAAAAGCGCTGCGCGGCCGAGCTGTCTTTACGCGTATCACCCAGCGAGCTCTCGACAAATAATGTCAACAACGACTGCACTACCTGTCGCGCCATTTGCGGGTCGCTGTGGGTGTACGAGATACTGAAAATATTGTCGCGACCCGCATTGGTGAGCACAATGCGCTTGGTCAGCCGGTTGAGAAGAATTTCCATCTCTTCAGGTGACTTGGCCTGCAAATCGAGATCGGCCATGCGTGCTATTTTTTCGATGTTGGGCCGATTGAGCAAGGTGCGGGTCATCATCTGCACCTGCTCGCCGGTATTGGTTTGCACCGCAAGACCCTGCAACAAGGGGCGCAACATGGACTGCGTATCGACAAATACCCGCGCCGTCGCTTCATATTGATTCGGCAGCAGATAGACGAATAACCAACCGGCAAAACACACCGGCCACGCAACCATTTGCGCGTACCAACGATGCCGCCACATGCTGCGGGCGTAACTGGAAATCTGCGTTATCAAGTCGTGCATCGACGCACCGGCAAAACCATCGACATCGTTAGAACCATGATTCGGGGATAATCAATACATCGCCCGGAGCCATTTCAACATTGGCGCTGATATCACCTTGGCGAATGAGATCGTCCAGACGCACCCTGAACTGCTGCTGCTCCTTGCCGACCATGCGCGAAAGGGTGGCTTTATTTCCGGCGGCAAGGTCGGTCAGACCACCCACCGCGATCATCACGTCCAGCACCGTTATGTTGGCGCGATACGCCAACACTTGCGGCCGCGTTGCTGCGCCCAGAACGCGTATTTGCTGATTGAAGGCGCCGACAAAATTCGAGACGATGACCGTGACCAGCGGATCTTTTAAATAAGTCCCCAGACGCTTTTCTATCTCCCGCGCCACCTGGGTCGGCGTTTTCCCGCTCACCGTCAACTCTTCGACCAGAGGCGTGGATATTTTACCGTCCGGCCGGACCGGCACCGATAACGACACTTCAGGATTACGCCACACAAAGACTTGCAGGGCGTCTCCGGGGCCGATCACGTAGTCGGGCGTCGCTACCCCGCCGACTGCGGGAGGCGCGGAGTGCGGGCCGACACAACCCGCCAACCACGCACAAAGCAAACTGATGATAATTCTGCTGTCGAAGATCGCCGCCATAAGTAAGTTTCCCTGAACCATTGCACGCAGAAAGGAAGAGCCTAAGCTCGACAAGATACCGAATGCCGTAGTTTAACATAGGCCGTAGTTTATATTCGAATGGCAAAACGATTCTTCGGCAAAATGTCACACGCCTTTAATGCGGAAGTTACTGGATAAATATCACCGGAGTCTGTTGACATACCCTCTGGGTCCGCACGCAAGACTGCTTAGGCCCTGCCTCCAAACTACGATAAATAATCAGGCGCCGTTTCATAAACGCACGAACGCTGATGGCCGCTTGAAAACCATCGGAGCCTGAACTAAACCAGAGTAGATGAGCGCGCCGCCTCGCACGAAAACCTGCAAAGCGGTTTGCTCCGCACGAACGCGCGCGGTAGTCTCGCACTGGCCACGCCACCCTCTCACACACAAACACCAAAACAACAATGAACGCGAAGCCCCCCGGTGAACAGACGCCATCCACGCCGACAAAACTGGAATACGGCGGCAGCTTCAACAAGGCGCTGTGCACGCGCTTGGAGCAGCATTTCAGCAACGCCGCAGAAGACGCCGAAGGCCAAGGCAAGCGCGCGCTCGTCGTCGGTCTTCGGTGAATGGGATTGTCGGCAAGACCTTGCATTTGCGGTATATCCAGCAGCACTTTGAAAAACAGCTCCCCGCTTCGAAGCAAGACCCCATCCTGGCCACGGGATTAACGCTGCCGGTGTTTTTCAATGCAGGGCGCGAGCAAGCTCTGTGTGTGTTTCGCGGTCATGATGGTGGAGGTCTCCACCTAGCGGCACTGGGCAATGGCCGCTTTATCTCCGGCGGTGCCGACGGCATGGTTCGCCTGTGGGATGTGGAGAAGGGTCAAGCGCTGCGCGTTTTGTCGGCCACAAAGGTCAGGTTAACAGCGCTGCGGCGCTGGGTGACGGCCGCTTTGTGTCCGGCAGTGAGAACGGCACGCTGCGTCTGTGGGATGCGGAGCAGGACCAAGCTCTGCACGTGTTTGTCGGACACCTGGGATTTGTGGCGGCGCTCACCGTGCCTGACCGAGACAATTTTGTCAGCGCCGGTGCCGACGGTGTGCGTTGGTGGAACATCGTGCAAGCACGTTGCATCCGTTGGCAGATTATATTAGGTCGCGAAGTCGCGATGACCGCCGACGACACCGGCCTGCATTTCGTCCGCTGCGATGGTTTGCCGTGGCGTACTGTCAAGACCAGCACCGCCGCGCGCCCGTTACCTTGCGATGAACTGTTGCACCGCTACGCGCGCTTTAACGCCGACCACCGCTGGCTGCTGCCAGTCTACGAATATCCGGATCACTTCTGCTGGGACAACGACGAGCAACCCAAACGGCTCACCTTACGCTGGCCGGACGGATTCGATTTTCAAGCGGTGTTGGGGCACGCGCGCGACGCGGCCGAATAACCCGGTGATGCGCAGACCAGCGCAACTGGAATGCACCGGCAGAAAACCATCCACATTTTTGCTTTTGGTATTTTCCGGTTACAAAACAATCCTGGCTTCAGCAGATTACCGCCCGTACATCTCCGCCATGCCGCGCAGCCGCTGCGCGATGTGCGGGCCGACCTGTTCCCAGGTGAAGCGCCAGCGCCAGTTGCCTGCTACGGTGCCGGGTGTATTCATGCGGTGCGCGCCGTCGAGAGCGAGTGCGTCCTGCATCGGGATGACGGCCAGTTGCGACACCGACGCGAGCGCGGCGCGGATCAGGGGCCAGGGCATGGCTTCATGCGGCGTGCCCAGATATTCGTAGACGCGCGCTTTGAGTTCGTCGCGCAAGCCGTTGAACCAGCCCAGCGTGGTGTCGTTGTCGTGGGTGCCGGTGTAGACCGCGCTGTCGGGCTCGTGGCCGTGCGGCAGATACGGGTTGTGCGCGCCGCCATCAAAAGCGAATTGCAGGATTTTCATGCCGGGAAACCCGTGCTTGCGACGCAACGCGGTGACTTCCGGCGTGATCACACCCAAGTCCTCTGCGACGATGCGCAATTGCGGGCAGTGGGCGCGCACCGTCGCAAACAACGCATCGCCGGGCGCCGCGACCCAACGACCATCGATCGCAGTGGACGCGTCGGCGGGTATTTCCCAATACGCCTCAAAGCCGCGAAAGTGATCGATGCGCACCAGGTCCATCAGTTCGATCTGGCGGTGGAAGCGTTGCTTCCACCAGCCAAAGCCATCGGCGACGTGGCCCGGCCAGTTGTAATGCGGATTGCCCCACAGTTGCCCGGTGCTGGAAAAATAATCCGGCGGCACGCCCGCCATGCTTTGCAACTGCCCGTGCGCATCGACCGCGAATTGGTCACGCTGCGCCCACACGTCGGCGCTGTCATGCGCGACAAAAATCGGCAAGTCGCCGAACAGCAGCACGCCTTTGCTGTTGGCGTAATCCTTGAGCCGCCGCCACTGGCGGAAAAATACGAACTGCTCGAAACGTATCTGTTCGATGGCTGTGGCCAGGCGGGTACGCGCGTCGTTCAATGCCTGCGCATCACGATCACGCAACGGCGCGGGCCAGGCGATCCAGTGAATCTGCCGGTGTGCGCCGCGCAACGCCTGATACAGGGCGTAGTCTTCCAGCCACGGCGCGTGCGCACGGCGGAATTCGGCGTATTCGTCACGTGCCTGTTGAGATGCGGCACGTGTGAAACCGTCGTGCGCGCGCTGCAAGCGTTGCGCGCCGGTGGCGGCCTCTGCTCCCAGCCAGCCTTCCTCGACCAGCAACGCCGCACTGATGAGCTGCGGATTCCCGGCATGCACCGACAGACACTGATACGGCGAGCCAAACTCGCCGTGCGTCGGGCCGATGGGTAAAAACTGCCACACGGAAAATCCGGCGGCGGCGAGAAAATCGACAAAACGGTAGGCGTCGGCGCCGATATCGCCGGACGGCAGCGAGGTGGGATGCAACAACACGCCCGCACGACGGCGGTCAAGAAACGGAGCAGTGGATAGCGGCGGAGCGGTCATCAAGCCATCCATATCTAAAGACAAGTCGGAATTCATCGGCCTTTGACGCAAAATATTTAAGTGGCGTATGAAATACGTAGTGTGATTCGTCGCACCTAATTGGAATTTTAAAATTTACACAGAACCTTGCTTTGCGACAAAACGCACCCCTTACAGGGGGAAGGAACACTCAGTTCAAGTTATGGTGTGACTCCAAAACCTACGGCCTGCTACTTCAAGCCGACCCCGGCCGCATCACGCCGCCCATCGACGGCGCGCCGCTGCCGTACGTGAACGCATGCGCGAGATACTCGGGTGGCTCTTCGCCGAGCACCTGGTACAGATTAGTCAAATGGCGGCGGAACAAGCGTTCAAAGTCGCTCACGGCGGCTTCGGGGTTATAACCGCCGAACCACCAGAACCAGTCCGAGCCTTCGCACACCGCCAGTTGCCGCTGCGCTAGGCTTAATTTTTCGCCGGACAAACGCCCGGAGGTCGTGACGCGATCGAACACGCGCTTGGCATCCACCAGCATGTCCCAACCGCGATTTTTTTCCGGGTCGCCGATCCAGGTGGAGAAGGTGCCGTAAACCCAACTGCCCGCCACCAGCTCGGGCAACTCCACGGTGTTGACTTTTTGATCCAGGCAGCGCGAGTAGGTGGTGAGCTCCAGTTGCGGATGCGCGGCGAGCTTCTGGTAGAGCGCGCTCAAAAAGTAGTAACCGTTTTCCGGAAAATATTCCCAGGCGTTTTCACCGTCGAGAATGATCGACACCACGGTTTTGGCCGGGTCGGTTTGCACTTGCGCGATGTTGACCAGGTGATGCACCAGATTCGCCACCGCGTCGTCGGCGTGCCAGTTGGAGTAGGTAAAGCCGATGAGATCAGACAACCCGTCGTCGCGGAAAAAACTCGCGATCTGGCCCGCACCTTTGACCCGGAACGCCTGATGCGGATGCAAGTCGGAACCGCCGCCGCTTTTATGCACACTGTTGCTGAGCACGTTGGCGCCGCTGGCCGCCCAGCGAAACCCGGCCTCGCCGAACAGGCGCAGCGCCGCCGCGCTCACACTGCCTTCCGACGGCCAACACCCGGCCGGACGCACGCCGAAATATTTTTCAAACACACGCAGACCTTCGTGAATATGCCAGCGCGCGCGCTCCTCGCCGCCGGGATAACGCTCCGCCACCGGCAGCGGTGCGGCGGGCATGGCTTCAAGCGCACTGCGCAAATCCAGCATCAAGGGCACAATCGGATGCGCGTACGGCGACATCGCCAGCTCAATCTGGCCGCGGTGCGCCAGCGCGCGGTAGCGCGGAATCACCGACTCGATAAGCTCACCCATGATGTGCAGCAATTGACGCCGCTCGTGCACGCTGTACCCGGTGCCTTTTTCAAGCAGCGCTTTTACGCGCGCGTCGCTGCGACGCACGGTCTCGGCCAACCATGCCAGGTGGTACCACATCAATAAGTCAACAACGAACTGGTCGTTGACGTAGGCGAGGGTTTCGGGGTTTTGCGTGAACAACGTCGCCATGTCGGCCAGACGCCGGTAAGCGGGGAACCGGTTGATCAGCCGTTCACGATTGGCGCGCAAGCAGGCGCCAATCAGTGACATATTGGATTCGATGGCCTTGGGCAACACGGTTCCGGCGAGCGCGGCCAGCAGCGGATCGCGCAATGCTTCGCCGCTGGCCAGAAAGCCGCGAATTTGCCGTGTGTAATCGTCGATCTGCTCCAGCAACACCGGCGCAAAATTCACCACCGCACACGCCTGCGGCTGGGCTTCAAGATGCGCCGCCATGTCGATGTAATCCTTGACCGCGTGCAGGTAAGTCCACGGCAGCAGGTACTCCCCGCTGATGAGATCCTGGTACTGCGGCTGGTGCATGTGCCAGCACAGCACCACCTTGAGCTTGACATTAACGGACATGATGCCACTCCTGCCCGAGCATCGCAGGCGTGACCAGCACCACGCCACCTTCGCTGACATGGAAACGCCGCGCATCCTCGACCGGATCTTCACCGATGATGGTGCCCTCGGGAATGTCGCAGCTTTTGTCGATCACCGCGCGGGTGATGCGGCAACCGCTGCCGATATGTACGTCGGGCAGGATCACGCTGTCTTTGATCGTGGCAAACGCCTCCACACGCACGTTGGAGAACAGCAGCGAGTGGCGCACCAGCGCACCGGAAATAATGCACGCGCCGGACACCATCGAATCGACCGCCATACCGCGCCGGTCATCATCGTCGAACACGAACTTGGCCGGCGGCAGTTGCTCCTGATAAGTCCAGATCGGCCAGTCGCGGTCGTATAAATTCAGCTCGGGCGTCACGCCGATCAACTCGATGTTGGCCTGCCAATACGCATCGATGGTGCCGACGTCGCGCCAATAGCCGGGGCTGTCGCCGCCCGCACCGTGAAACGGATAAGCCATGACCCGGTACTTGTTGATTACCGACGGAATAATGTCCTTGCCGAAATCGTGGCTGGATTTTTTTTCGTCGGCGTCCTTGATCAATTGCTCGTACAGAAAATCGGTATTGAAAATATAGATGCCCATCGACGCCAGCGCGATGCCGGATCGGCCGGGCATGGATTCGGGATGTTTCGGTTTTTCGGAAAATTTGCTGATGCGCAAATCGCTGCCGACACTGATCACACCAAAATCACTCGCTCCGGCGACCGGCACCTCGATGCAACCGATGGTCATGTCCGCGTTGACCTCAACGTGGTAGGCCAACATCGGGCCATAGTCCATTTTGTAAATGTGGTCCCCCGCCAGCACCAGCACGTAACGCGGGTCGTGCAGGCGAATAATGTCAAGGTTCTGATACACCGCGTCGGCGGTGCCCGAATACCATTGCGCTTCGATACGCTGCTGCGCAGGCAAAATCTCCACAAATTCGCCGAACTCACCGCGCAGGAAATTCCAGCCGCGCTGGATATGCCGCAACAGCGAGTGCGACTTGTACTGCGTCACCACACCGATGCGGCGAATGCCCGAGTTCAGGCAGTTGGACAGCACAAAATCGATAATGCGGAATTTGCCGCCGAACGGCACGGCGGGCTTGGCGCGCCAGTCGGTGAGATGTTTAAGTCGCGACCCGCGCCCACCAGCCAGGATCAGCGCCAGCGCATTGCGCGGATTACGCTTGACGAAACGTTTCGGGGATTCCGGAACTTCCATATCGAAACTCCAAAGGTCGGTATCAGTTCGCGGATGTCTGCCACTTCGCCCCACGCTGCGGTGAAGTTGCCGTGTGGTAGCATCCGGTTCAATTGTAGTAGAGAATCGCCAACCGCAACCCGGCTTCGAAAAATTGACGGCGAACCGATTATGGCAACAGACCACGAAACCGCATCACCCACACTCCCCGAAGAACTTCAGCGCATCGTCGAAGCGCGGCATCACGATCCGTTTGTGGTACTGGGAGGACACGCCACGACCGACGGCAAATGTGTGCGAGCGCATCTGCCGCAGGCGAGCGACGCACGCATCAAGGAAGGTGCGCGCTCCAAATCAAAGATAGGTGCAACAGTTAAACGTTTCAATCCTCGCGCGACAACTCAGGTGCGCGCTGGATCATGCATTGTTTCAATCCTCGCGCGCTCAC
>JANOOV010000385.1:0-2981 GCA_031421535.1 Gammaproteobacteria bacterium | reverse complement strand
CTGGTCCGAATCAATTTGAAACAGGCGCAAGGCGTTGCGGCCATTGCCATACATCAGGTTGTTCTGGAACACCGAATCCTGCACGCCGTCTGCGTCCACGCCGTTGGCGGTGTTGTTGTACAGAACGTTGTTTTCAACGGTGATGCCGCTGTGCAGGCCGTCGCCGCCCACGCTTGAATCTCCATTGAAGTGAATTCCATTCTTGCCGTTGTTGTTGCAGAGGTTCCCGCGCAGGATGGTGTTGTCCGATCCGCCGTTGGCCAGATAAATGCCGTGACTGCCGACGGAGCCGCTGGCGGTATTGCCTTCAATGAGCGAATCCGCCACCTGCGACATGTAAATGTTCGAGGAGCCGGAGTTTTGCACCGTGTTGTTGCGGATCATCAGACCGCGAATCGGGGCCATGGAACTGGCGTCATGGGTCGCCAGACCGTAACCCGGCATGCCCGTGATGGTAAAGCCCTCGACCGTCACGTAGCTTGCTCGGCTCAGTGTGATGCCTTCATTCCTGCTGTTGGTCAAATTGATAAGCGCCGAACTGCCATTGGCTTTGATCGTAATGCGGTTGGCCGACATACCGCTTGTGGAAATGACAAAGCCGCGATAGGTGCCGTCGTACACCAGAATGGTATCGCCCGGACCGGCAACGTCCACTGCCGCCTGGATGGTCGTGTATTCCTGAGTCGGCCCGACGCACCGCACGGTAACACTGCTGCAGGCGAGCGGTGCGGATGTGATAAAGGACCAAGTGTGATTCGAAGCCAAGGGATTGCCCGCAACGTCTTTTACGCCGGATACCCCGCCGACGAGAGTCGCCGTATACGAAACGCTGCCTGCGAGTGCACTGGTGGGTGTAAACGTTGCTGTGGCACCGTTCAGGCTGATGTTGCCGGAGACGCCGCCGACCGTAAATGTGCCGTCATTGATCGAGGCGGCACTCATGGGCTCGCTGAAAATCGCTGTGATCGCGATCCCCGTGGAAACATTGCTCGCTCCACCGGCCGGGCTGGTGGAGGAGACAGTAGGTGGCGTTGTATCCGGCACGCTGTAGGTCACGGTCAGCCTACCGGTGGCGATGTTACCCGCCGCGTCACGTGCCGTTACGGTGAGGATATTGCTCCCGCCTTGCAATGCGATACTGGCGACACTCCACGTGTCGGCGCCACTCGCCGTACCACTACTGCCCGCGCTGTTCGACCAACTGACCTGGGTCACAGCGACGTTGTCCGAGGCCGAACCGGCGAGGCTCAGCATGCCGCTTGTGGTGGTGTAGGTTTCGCTACTTGTGGGTGATGTGATGGTGAGGGTGGGCGGTGTCGTATCGCTCGAATCATCCGGACCGGGAACAGCACCGGAACCGGAACCACCACAGGCGGTTAGAAGCAGAGCAGGAAGCAGTTGAAGAATAGCCAAGACCAGGAACCCCGTAGCGGAAACACAACGCCCTGATTTTTCCCTCAGCGGTGTCCATGGCCGTAATCCACGCGCCTGATTCTTCAGCCTGAAGTCTTGTCTGTATTCCATAGCGTCGATGTTACCTTTGCCAACAGGCGATGCAGCGGGCCTGAGCGCAGTGCTCTACGGAGGAGGGGGAGGATAGATGCCGCTCGGCATCGGGTTGCCGAGCTGCTCCCAGATGTAGCTGGTCAGGGTCACCGGGTTGATCCCGTCGAGCCGTGTGCCGGTCGAGCAGAAGCCGCGCGTGACGCCCGCGCCCACGCACATTTCCTGCTTGATGCGCGCCTCGTTGGGCCAGGGCCACAGTGGGGTACTCGTGAGCGTGTTGTAATTGGCGTCGCCATAACGGGTGCCATCTGCACCGTAGCGATTAAGGATCGTGGTGCCGATATCGGCACCGCCGAGGCCAGCGCCTTTGAGCGGAGAGCCGGTTTCGATGCGGGTGAGGTAAAGCAAAGAGGGTATCGCGCCGCCGAGTGGGTCAATGTTCGTGGCGCACGCAGTGCAGGTGCCGCCGTTCAGCGAGTAGGCGCTGCCCATGCCGAAGACGGCAGCATTAGACACGGTGACGTTGCTGGGGCTGTTGGCATTGGCCGAGATGCCGGTCCCGGTATTCGCATACACACCATTGCTATGGGCACCGACCACCAGTGAATTGTGAACCGTGTTGGTGATGCTCGTCGGTGTGTACCCGAAATCAGTCTGAACGGCGATCCCTGTTATGCCCCCCTCTTTGCCTGCCTGCGGCGAGGCGAGCAAGTTCTCGAATCTTCCGTTCGGGATATTGCGGCGCAAGTTAAACCCCAACGAGTTGGATTTCCAAGCGACCGCATTGCGGAGAGTAATGGTGGGAATGCTGGGCGGCAGAACCAGCGCAGCAGGAGCGCGATCCGGCTCCATGTAATATCCGACGTCGGGCGCATTGATCGACATGGTACCGAGCCACTCGTTGTTACCAAAGGTATAACATCCGTTGCAGCGGCCAATTTTATCGAACTCTGCATCGCTGCTGTGCTGGGCCACGGCGAAATCAGCGTACCCAGAATCTGGGTCGGGAAGAGTGGTGATCAGAATCCGATCCACAACCATGACATTTTGAAAAGAAATGTTGCTGGATTCGTACACCGTGATGCCGACATTGGGGTTGCCGCTGCCGCTGCAAGCGGTGGTAATGCCGCAGCCGTCACCACGCACCACCACGCGCCGCCAGACGTTGTTATGGGAACGATAATTGATGGCGATGACACGTACTCCAGACGCCCAGATCCAGACATCTTCGATTAGATTATTGTCGTTGAACTGGTGGTGGTCATTCGTACCCACGCCGAGACCACCATGAAACCCGCAGTCCTTAATGGTGACGTAGCTCGTGTTGTACAGCGAGCCGCCGCCCTCAATACCGTTGCTGTTGCCGTCGAAGGTGATGCCCTGAATGGTGATGTAGCTGTCCTTACGGAAGGAACGCCCTATGAACAGCCCGCCTGCGATGGTTACGCTCCCGGAGTTTAGCGCCCGCACCCGGG
>JANOOV010000384.1:0-7416 GCA_031421535.1 Gammaproteobacteria bacterium | reverse complement strand
GCCACCAAGGAATTAAGCGGGGCGACCACGCGTGATTTTACGGTGCAAGACCCAGGCATGCTGGAAGAAATTCAGCCGGGAAACACCATAAAGTTCAGTGCGCAACAGCAATCAGACGGCAGCTTTATGATCATCGACTTTGAAGTGGTGAGTGCGCCGCTGCTGAAAAATAAATAGGGTGCTGTTGCGTTATCAACAGGACTTCATTACGTCAGGCTTATCTTGCATTGGAAAACTCTCGAACGAATGGGATAAATTGCCCGCCGATGTATATAATCCCGACCGAAGCGCTTCAGGCGGTAATGCCATCGACGGCTTCGACTTAAGCCACGCTTGAATTGAACCTATTAATCCCCATTACATCAGAGCAGTATTGCGCCGGAGGTAGGATTACCGCCCCCGGCCAGCTAATAACGCGACAACACGAGGAGTAGCACATGAAGCGAATAGGTTTGTTCCTTATGACCAATATAGCAATCATGCTGGTATTGAGTGTTTCAGTACGCCTGCTGGGCGCGGATCAATATTTGACGGCAGAGTACAATTTGGATCTCACCCGCTTGCTGATATTTGCCGCGATTTTCGGTTTCGGCGGTTCATTCATTTCTCTGCTGATGTCCAAGTGGATTGCCAAGCGCTCGACTGGCGCGCAGGTGATCACGCAGCCGCGCACCGAAAGCGAACGTTGGCTGGTGGAAACCGTGCGCCGCCAGGCACAGCAGGCCGGTATCGGTATGCCGGAGGTTGCGATCTTCGACAGCCCGGACGTCAACGCGTTTGCCACCGGCGCGAATCGCAACAGCGCCTTGGTCGCGGTGAGCAGCGGTTTGCTGCACAGCATGACGCGTGATGAAGCCGAGGCGGTGCTGGGGCACGAAATTACCCACGTGGCCAACGGCGATATGGTGACGCTTGCGTTGATTCAGGGCATCGTCAATACCTTCGTGATTTTCCTGGCGCGCGTCATCGGCTACTTTGTGGACCGCGTGGTGTTCAAATCCGAGCGCGGGAACGGCCCGGCGTTCTGGATTACGTCGATTGTTGCCGAACTGGTGTTGGGTATTTTGGCTAGCACGATTGTCATGTGGTTTAGCCGTCAACGTGAGTTCCGTGCCGACGCGGGCGGCGCGCGTCTGAGCCAGCCCAGCAAAATGATTGCGGCGCTGGAGCGTTTAAAGGCGCAAACGCAACCGGCACAATTGCCTGATCAACTGGCGGCGTTCGGAATTTCCGGCGGGCTGGCGCATGGCTTCAAGCGCCTGTTCATGACCCATCCGCCGCTGGACGAGCGCATCGCACGGTTGCGCGCCGCGCAGTAGGCGCGCTCACCAACAGAAAGGCCGCGTTGAATTTTCAACGCGGCTTTTTTGCTTCATGCCTCTAAACCATTCTCAGGCGGTGGGAACCCCCCTTTTTCAAAGGGGGAAGTACAGCAATGTAGCGTTCACCTTAGAATGGTTTAGAGGCATGTTTTGCTTTGTGCGGCTTGCAAAGCGCCACACGTAGACATCAAGCCGGTTAGCGTTTCAAAATCGAACCCAGCAATCCGCGCACAATGCTGCGTCCCAGCGAACTGCCGACCGAGCGCAACACACTTTTTGCTACGGTTTCGAACAGCTCGCCGCCGGTACTGCGTGCTGCCGGTGCGGAACGCGTCGCGGTCGGGCGAGCAACAGGCTCGTCCATCCGGGGTGCAGAGTGATTTTTTGCTTTGAGCATTTCGTAAGCGGACTCGCGATCAATCACTTGATCATAGCGGCCGCGTAGCGGGCTGTGCTGCAAGATCGCTTGTCGTTCCACTGGTGTAACGGGGCCGAGTCGCGATTGCGGCGGACGGATGAAGGCGCGTTCCACCACGCCCGGCACGCCACCCTCGCCTAACGTCGAGACCAGCGCCTCGCCGACGCCAAGTTCCATGATCGCTTGTGCGGCGTCGAATGTCGGATTGGCGCGAAATGTTTGCGCGGCCGCGCGTACCGCTTTTTGGTCTTTGGGGGTGAAGGCGCGCAGTGCATGTTGAATGCGGTTGCCCAGTTGACCGAGCACATCTTCGGGAATATCCAGCGGGCTCTGCGATACAAAATAAATGCCGACGCCTTTGGAGCGGATCAGGCGCACGACCTGCTCGACTTTATCCACCAGCGCCTTGGGTGCGTTGTCGAACAGCAAATGCGCTTCATCGAAGAAAAATACCAGCTTGGGTTTTTCAAGATCGCCCGCTTCGGGCAATTGTTCGAATAATTCCGCGAGCAACCACAGCAAAAACGTCGCATAGAGTTGTGGACTCTGCATGAGTTTGTCGGCGGCTAACACGTGCACTACGCCGCGACCGTCGGGTGCGGTGCGCATCAAATCGTGCAGGTCGAGCGCCGGTTCACCGAAAAAATGTTCGGCGCCTTGTTGTTCGAGCACCAGGAGCTGGCGTTGAATCGTGCCGACGGTAGCCTTGCTGATGTTGCCGTATTCGCTGCCCAGCGTGGCGGCGTTTTCAGCGACAAAATTCAGCATCGCGCGCAGATCTTTCAGATCGAGCAACAACAAGCCGTGCTCATCGGCGACCTTGAACACGATATTCAACACGCCTTCCTGCGTGTCGTTGAGTTCCAGCAGGCGCGTCAGCAACAGCGGGCCGAAGTCGGAAATCGTGGTGCGGATCGGGTGGCCTTGGGCGCCGAATAAATCCCAGAAAACCGTCGGCGCGGCCTGCGGCGCGTAATCGCTCAGACCCAAAGATTGAGCACGCGCCTGCAATTTTTCATTGGGGGTTCCGGCTTGACTGATTCCGGCCAGGTCGCCTTTCACGTCGGCCATGAACACCGGCACGCCGTGTGCGGCAAAACCTTCCGCCAGTGCTTGCAGCGACACGGTTTTGCCGGTGCCGGTAGCGCCCGCGATCAGCCCGTGGCGGTTCGCGTATTTCAACAGCAAGCGTTGAGCGGTCGTGCCTTTGCCGATCAGGATCGAGGTCTCCGTGTTCATGAGTATTCTCCAGTAAAGGTTTTGGTATTTATTGAGCGGGCAACGCAGGCGCGCGTGGTGGTGCGAGCCGTTGCAGATTGCCATTCCCGGAATTGAAGCGCAACGCACGCTCGATCAAGAGTGTGCGTTGTTCGACGGGTAATAAATTTCCGGACGACATCAACAACTCTGCAAACAGGTCGCTGACCCGCAGGTCGCGTCGATAGGCGAGATAGGTGCCCATCTCGTGCATCAGGCGCGGGTAGACGCGCGGGTCGGTCGCAAGGCGCCGGAAGTCATCAAATAAATAGCGGAACGGCTGGTAATACACGGTTTCGTAGTCGCGTATCACTGCGGCGTTTTCCGGCGTGCGCCGGATCACCAGCGATGCGCCGTTTTCATGGTAGAGCGGCGCCCAGTGCGCGGGCGGAAACAGCAATTCAATCTCGTTGGCGAAAGTCACCACGGCGTAATTGATATTCCACTGATTCAGCTCTTCGGGATGGTCCATGAAGCGCAGCGTGTCGCCGAACACCGTGTGGTGGTTGTATTGAAAAATTTTGTATTGCGGCGCGAGCACAAACGCGAGATAGCCGCCGAAGTGGCCGGGATTGTACATGTTGCCGGACAGGCCGACGTCTTGAATAAAACGCGCCGAGCCGACCGGCAAGCCGTTTTCAACGACGCGGAAACCGAAGGCGAGTTGCAGGTTTTTATCGAGCTTGACATAAACAACGTAGCTGGCCAGCGCGATGCTGGCGCACAGCGCGAGGGCCGCACGCAGTGGCGGGCCGAAACGCCGTGTTGCTAATTCAGCGGACAGTTTCGGCAGCAGTACTGCGAGCACCGGCGCTGCGACCAGTGCAAAGATGGCGGTCGCGCGCTCATAACGCAGCGACAACGCGGCGAACGGCAACAGCGCCGCGAGATGCGTGATGTCCCAGCGCTTGTAGCTGGCCGCAACGACCACGCCAGTCACACCCAAAAATATCCAGTACGGCGCATTGTGTTCCCAGGTCGGCGGCAAGAATTCTCCAACGCGTTGCACCAGTGGATTGTCGCGGAAAAACTCGATGAAAATATCGTATGAGAGTAATCCGTAGGGGTTCAGGAGCATCGCCGCCGCCGTTACCGCGATCCAGAAATTCAGGTGGGGTAACAGATCGCTGGTCGGGCTGCGTGCGTGGCGGCGTAGCGCAAGCCAGTGCTTGATATTTTCGCCCGCGACCAAGGCGGACAGTAACGCCGCACCGTACACCGCACCGTGTAACCAGTCCCACAGCACCATGATGACCGGGATGAAATAAAGCGCCCGTTTCGACACGCGGCGGTACAGATAGCCGTGCAGGATGTAGCCCAACAGCGCCAGGTTCACTAACGAAAATAATTCCGGCCGCACGTTGAAACGGTTGATGCAGACCAGCACCGTGGTGAGCGTCAGAAAACTTGCGATGCCGGGATGCGCTCCGAGGCTGCGGCAGGTGCGGTACACCAGTGCCGCCGTCAGCAAAGCCATCAGTACTTTAAAAACGTTCAGCCCGATGCCGCCCCACAGTTGGTAAATCCGGAACAACAGGATTTGCGCCAGCCACTCATGGTTAGAAAACGGCGTGCCCGCGCGGGTGTAGGAAAAAATTTCCGAGTTAACGAGGTGTCGCTGCGCGAGCATGTCGCGGCCATTGGCGAGGTGCCAATACAGGTCGTAGTCGAACAGGGGATAAGAAACGATGACACCGGCACCCAGTAGCGTGACGATGAAGATCGCGTAGGGTTTGCTGTTGTGCAGAAAGTTGCTCATGTTCGGCCGCGATTAAAAAACATTAAAGCGATCCATAACAGTATGCCTAACAGGCTCGCCGCTATCCCATACACTCGAATCGTCGGTGGATGCAGCTCCAGGATAATTTCACTGCGACCGGCGGGAACGCTGATGTCGACATTTTGCAGTCGGCCGGGTTGAAGCGGTGTCGGCGCGCCATTCACTGCGACTTCCCACACCGGGAATGCCCAGCGTGCAACATGGAGCGTGGCGGGCTCACTGGCGATAATTTCAATAGTCGAGTGTCCGGCAATGTTGGAGGCAATGTGCAGTTGCACCGGCGGGTGGCTGCTCAATATCGGATCTTGCGTGGCGCGAAATTGCGTTGTGGTCGCAGCGGACGCTCCTTTCGGCAAGTATTCATCCAGCACCGTTGCCGGGGCGGACGTGTTGCGTATCGCAGCGGCGGTAAGTCCGGCGAATAGACTTGCGGTGGTCGCGGCGCTCAGCGGCTGGTATTGGTCAAGCTGCGGCATGGCATTGGCGACACCGACGGCCAGAGTCACAAGCTCCGCCGCAATGAGGGTGGTACCGCGCAAGCCGCGCGCTAATTTAAAAAACAACAGCGCGCCCAGTAACGCGATCACCAGCGCCAGTGGTCCCATCATGCGCCAGGGAAATTGAAACAGCGGCAGCAGCGGAACCTGTTCCCACACCCACGCGCTCGATTGCATCTGCAGCGCCAGCAGCGTGAGTGCGGCACCCAAGGCCGCGTAATTTAAAACACGTAAATGGCGTTCAAGCGGCTTGCGCCAGGCAAACACCAGTGACATTGCCAGTATCGCTAACGACCACCATCCCAGTGAGTAGAATTCAAATCCGAACCAGCTTGAAAGCGGCGGAAAATTCTGGTGAAAGTCGAATTTCCCGAGGGTCATTTGTTCGAGTTGAACCTGCGAGCGCAGCAGCAATGCCGGTAGCCAGAAGAACGCCGACATCAACAGCCCGAGCATGACGCCGCCGCACACGTGCAGAAAACGCGCGCGATCCGCGTGCGGTGGATACAGTATTCCAGCGGCCAGCAACAACAGCGTCGCCACGACCAGTGCCGTGAGATTGTGCGCAAGCGTGGTCAGGGCGACACCGGCCGCCAGCAACAGCGCGCCGCGCCGAGGCGTCGAACGCACGGCGAACAATCCCCAAAACGCCAGCGGTGCGACACACAGTGCGGCGAACTCCGCGTTGGCGTTGCGCAACAATTTGTCGCCGATGAGATAAGGGTTGAGCACATATAGGTAAGCGGCGATACGTGCCGTGGCGTGACTTAAAGCGTCGCGCGTAGCAAACAGGCTGAGCATCATCCGGATCACGAAAACAGCCGCCAACGCCGTGAACAACACCAACGTTGCGGTTGCGCCCCAGGCGACCGAATCAAACATTGCAGCAAATGCGCTGGCCACCAGCATGAACAGCGGCGCGTAAAACAGGAAGATGGGCGAGCCGTAGCCGCCATAGAGGTTGTTCGCCCAAAAGGGCGGGAGTTGTCCAGCTTCTAGCGCGTGCCCATATTCTGCGATACGCACCAGTTCAAAAATCCAGTCGTGACCGAACGGAAAACCATGGATCAGCGGGAAACACGACACCGCTACGGCGGCCGCAACCAACGTGGCGAATATTCTGGATTGCGCGGCCTGCATGATGAGCGTTGCGCTTGCTTAACCGCGACGCAGCTTGTCCTGTAACGCCTGGTCTTTGGCGAGCACTTCGGCGCAATTTGCATCGCGTTCATTTTTAATGCGTGTTGCCAGTGCGGTATCGCTCAGTGCGAGCATTTGCGCGGCTAAGTAACCCGCATTTTTTGCGCCCGCTTTACCGATCGCAACTGTCGCCACCGGAATGCCGCCGGGCATTTGCACCGTGGACAGCAGTGCGTCGAAGCCATTGAGCGGCCCGCCTTCCATCGGCACGCCGATCACCGGTTTGATGGTGAGTCCGGCGACGGTGCCCGCCAGATGTGCGGCTAAACCGGCGGCAGCGATGAACACTGCGCAGCCACGCGCATCGGCATCTTTGACGTAGGCGTGAGTAGCGTCGGGTGTGCGGTGTGCGGAAGTGATTTTAACTTCGTGCACGATGCCGAGTTTGGTGAGCACGTCGATGGTGCCTTGCATGGTGGGCAGGTCAGAGTCCGAACCCATGAGGATGGCGACGAAGGGTGTGCTCATAATTTTATTTCCTTTGTTGTTCGCGCGCGATGGCGCGGTGGCCGATGTCATTACGGTAATACACGTTGTTCCAGTGAATCTGTTTAACAACGGAATACGCGCGCGTTTGTGCCAGTCCGACGGTGTCGCCTAAACCCACCACGCACAATACCCGCCCGCCGTGGGTCACGACTTGACCATGATGCTGGCGGGTCCCAGCGTGGAACACTTTGGCATCGGCGTACTCCTGTGACGTCAGGCCCTGAATCACATCGCCTTTGCGATAATGATCTGGGTAACCACCGGCGGCCATCACCACGCCGAGTGCAGCGCGCGGATCCCACTGCGCCGTCACCTGATGCAAGCGCGCGTCGAGGCCCGCTTCGATCAACTCCACAAAGTCCGAACGTAACCGCATCATGATCGGTTGCGTTTCGGGGTCGCCGAAGCGGCAGTTGAACTCCAGCACTTTGGGGGTGCCGTGCGCATCGATCA
>JANOOV010000383.1:0-3970 GCA_031421535.1 Gammaproteobacteria bacterium | reverse complement strand
CCACGAATTACTGCCGCGTAAAATCGAAGCCACGGTCGTGCGCATGGCCGGAGAAGCGGATGGCGTTCTGGGTGCATTCCTACGCGGACAATTGCTGGTAATGACCACGCTGGCCGGTGTCTATACGCTGGGCCTGTGGATCGTCGGCCTGGATGTTGCGTTTCTCATCGGCTTGATCGCGGGTCTGGTGAGTTTCGTGCCCTATCTTGGCTTTATTACCGGCATCGTCCTGGCGGGCATCGCTGCATATCTGCAATTTCAGGAGTGGGTGCCGCTGATCTGGGTGGCCCTGGTGTTCGGCGTCGGTCAGATGCTCGAAGGCATGGTGCTCACACCGATGTTGGTGGGTGAAAAAATTGGCCTGCATCCAGTGGCGGTGATGTTCGCCGTAATGGCGGGTGGGCAACTGTTTGGCTTCGTCGGCGTGTTGCTGGCGTTGCCGGTAGCGGCCGTCATCATGGTGCTGCTGCGCGAACTGCATCGCCGCTATTTGAACAGCACGTTATACACGCCGTCCTGACCGTGTCTTATTCGCAACTCACCCTCGGTATTCGCCTTAACGACAGCGCGTCGTTCGCCAATTATTTTCCCGGCCGCAACACGGAAGTGTTGAATCACCTGCGCGCGTGTGCGCAAGGCGATGGCAATTTACCGGTGCTGGTGTGGGGCCCGCCGGGCAGCGGCAAAACCCATCTGCTGCACGCCACCTGTCACGCCGCAACGGCGCGCGCAGAAACCACGGCGTATTTGCCGATGCGCGACACGGCGTTGTGGTCGCCGGAGGTGCTGGAAGGGTTGGAACACGGTGCGCTGGTGTGTGTTGATGATGTCGATGCCATCGCCGGATGGGCCGCGTGGGAAGAGGCGCTGTTTCATCTCTACAATCGCGTGACTGAACAGCGTCATTGCCTGGTGTTGTCCGCTTGCGCACCGCCCGGCGAATTGAGACTGAATTTGCCCGACCTGGCTTCGCGTCTTGCGTGGGGTCTGGTATTGCATCTCGAAGCGCTCGACGAAAATGACAAGCTTGCCGCCCTGCAATTGCGCGCGCAACAACGCGGCTTCGAACTGCCTACCGACGTCGCGCAATTTTTGCTGCGCCGCTGTCCGCGCGATACGCCCAGCCTGTTCGCGCTGCTTGATCGTCTTGATCAGGCGTCACTGGCCGCGCAACGCAAACTCACGATTCCGTTTGTGCGTGAGCTTATTTAACCTAGAAACGGCAGTTGAACGGACTGTGGAGTGCGACCCGTTGGGTGCAGGGCAAGGCGCAACGAGCGAGGAATAGCGAGCTATTCCGACGAGTTGCAACGCAGCCATGCGCACAACGGGGCGTGCTCCACAGTCCGTAGCGCGGGCCTCACCCTGAGGATGAAGTTTGATGGAACCGTAAAACTCAATCGCTGCATACGCTTGCTTACGCCTTGTAGCGGTCAACTGCCGTTTCTAGGTTTAAGCGCCAGTCGTTGCGCGATGTCCGCCAGGCGTTTGCCCAACACGCGGCATAGTTTTTTCTCGTCTTCGCTGAGCGGCAGCGTGCTGTCGGGACCGGCGTAATGCGTCGCACCATACGGCGAGCCGCCGGTGGTGGTGGTCGAGAGCGTGACCTCGGTGTACGGCAGGCCGACCAGCACCATGCCGTGGTGCAGCAGCGGCGTCATCATCGACAGCAAGGTACTTTCCTGCCCGCCGTGCAGGGTCGCGGTTGACGTGAATACGGCGGCAGGTTTGCCAGCGAGCCCGCCGGACAGCCATAGCGCGCCGCTGCCGTCGAGAAAATATTTGAGCGCTGCGGCCATGTTGCCGAAGCGGGTAGGACTACCGAGGGCAAGACCGGCGCATTCGCGCAGGTCATCGAGCGTGGCGTACGGTGGCCCGCCCGCCGGAATGCCGTCTTGCGTGGCTTCGCACACCGTTGAAACGGCCGGTACCGTGCGCAGGCGCGCGCGCATGCCGGGCACTTCTTCGACGCCGCGCGCGATGAGTTTGGCCATCTGCGCAGTTGCGCCCGTGCGGCTGTAATACAGCACCAGAATGTCAGTCATTGATGGTTCTCCAAGGCATTCGAATCAGACGCAATTGACCGTGACCGCGCGCCATTCGCGCCATTCATTCGCGCCATTATAGGAGCCGTCCCGTTTTCTTGACAGGGTAGGGGGTGGGTGTTAGCGTTTCGGGCACTTCCGTGCAAGAACGCCTGACCGTTTTACCGCATCGCCGGGAAGCTTCCAACTGAGGCAGACATGACTGAATTTCGTACCCGCGTATTTGTGATTTTGCTGGTGAGCTTGATCGCGGCGTGTGCGGCGGCGCCCGTGCAGGAGATGAGCAACGCGCGCCAAGCCATCAGTGCGGCGCGTTCCGCCGGTGCAGGCCAGCGTGCGCCGGATGCTCTGCAAAAAGCCGAAGGATTATTAAAGAGGGCTGAGGAAGATTTGTCGGTGGGTGAATACACCAAGGCGCGTAATAACGCAGCCGCTGCGCGTGACCAGGCAGTGAAAGCACGCAGTGAAGCGCAACCGCATCAACCGTAGTCGTGTCGTATAACGAAAAAACGCGGCACCGACATCGGCGCCGCGTTGCGAAGTTTTACTGACATGTAAACAATGATGAATCGCATATGTTGGGAGGGCATATCGTCGGAACTCCATCCACCGTGCATGCGATACCCAGTGGTCCCCCGCTGTTGCACGGTGTTGTAAATCTGAGTCGATAACGGGAGTATTTTCCCCAGCGGTTAAAACCGCCCTGACAGGCCAAGAAACTACCGCCGACTTCAGTCTGCATTGAAGCGTCACTGTAATATGTCGTTTCCACTTCGTTTGCCGGTAGCGCATACGCTACACCTACCGATACAAACAATAACGGCAAGACTCCTAACAAAATCCATCTTTTAAAAATTTTCATCGTTTCCTCTCCTTTGGGTTTGCTGTTGCAAGATTCCCCCGCGTCGCGGGCGAAGGTTGAAGCAAAGCGCTCGGGCTCATCCGTTGAAAGCATCGACGCGCTGGACCCGGCTTGCTCATCCCAATGGGAGTATTACGAACGCAGCGAATCGCAGCAGTTGATTGTTGCGTATTCCCCGCGTGAAATATTCACCGCGAACGCATCACGAACACCATGCGGGATTGTGCTGCGCTGCTCTTTAAGGAGTCTTTTTGTATTCGGTGGGTACGGGGCGGTAAATTTTAAGCGGGGGATGGTCTCAAAGCAGCGGGTGTTACTTTACTAAACTCCGCAGTGGGCCCGATGCGCCATCCAATGGAAAATCTCGGTTCATCGCACCATAAAATTAGGATGCGACATTTAAGTTCTATCAAGAGCACCTCGCTACGCTAGCCCGACCCGATACCCCATGGCCCGGTATCCACGCTGGCGCTTCTCCCACATACGCAGCAGCGCCGGATGGCCGCTATCGACGAAGTCGATGATTCTAATATTGGTCTTGGTCGCGTGCTCACGGTGCAGCCGACCCGCATACTGTTGCAACGTTCCCTTCCACGAAATCGGCATCGCCAGCACCAAAGTGTCGAGCGGTGGGTGGTCGAAGCCTTCACCGATCAGTTTTCCGGTGGCCAGCAGAACGCGAGGCGCATCGGGTGGCAACGCGTTGAGTGCGGCGATCAACGTGGCGCGCTGCTGCTTCGGCAGGCGGCCGTGCAACACGAAGAGCGAAACCACCTTTCCACCCAGCGCAGACACAATGGCATGCAGATGTTCAGTGCGCTCCGTCAGCACCAGTACTTTCCGGCCTTGGCGATACGCGTTTTCGATTTCACCGGCAATTGCAGTGGTCCGGTCCGGATCAATGACAAGGTGGCGGAACACTTCCTGAATGCCTGCTTCCTGCGACAGGTCAATTCGCTTGCAGAGTGACCGGGGCGTCACCTCCAGATCGTGCGGCGCGCTCGCCGGCTTGGCAGCGGTGTAACGGATCGGTCCGCACTGCATGAAAATGATCGGCTGCTGG
>JANOOV010000382.1:0-2489 GCA_031421535.1 Gammaproteobacteria bacterium | reverse complement strand
TCGCGGAACGAAAAAATGCGTTCCTTGGCGCGGGCTTTTTCTTCATCGCGCCGCGCGCCGCCGATGCAGGCGTCGAATTGGTATTGGGCTATGGTTTCCAGCAAGGTCACCGCTTGTGCCACGTTGCGCGAATCGGTGTGCGGATTACGCAGGCGCACGGAACCGCGCCGGATTGAGTCTTCAACTGACCCCACAATCAGACGCTCACCCAGTTCCATTACGCGCTGGTCGCGGAATTTTAGTACTTCGGCAAAGTTATGCCCGGTGTCGATATGCACCAGCGGAAACGGAAAACGCCCGGGGCGAAAGGCTTTTTCCGCAATGCGCAGCAGTACCACCGAATCCTTGCCGCCGGAAAACAGCAGTGCCGGGTTGGCGCATTCTGCCGCGACCTCGCGCATGATGTGGATGGCTTCGGATTCCAGCCAGTTTAAATGCCGCTGGTTGATCGGCCCGGCGGAGGCACTTGAAAACAGTTGTTCGACGGCGGCGCTCATTGGTTGTCAAGCCTCGGTATGTTGTGCAGGGTGATTTACGCTAACCGGCTTTCCGCCCACCACATGCAAGCCGCATTCTTTGGTTTCCGGGTTTTCCCACCACCAGCGTCCGGCGCGCACATCCTCGCCCGGTTGAATGGCGCGCGTGCAGGGTTCGCAGCCGATGGAAGGATAGCCACGGTCGTGCAACGGGTTGTACGGCACGTGCTGGCTGCGGATGTAGTACCAAATTTCCTCTTCGGACCAATCCGCCAGCGGATTGAATTTTGTCATGCTATGGCCCGCGTCGTACTCCTGCACGTCGAGCGCGGCGCGCGTCGTGGATTGTCCACGGCGTTGCCCGGTGATCCAGGCCAAGTGACCGGCGAGCGCGCGATTCAGCGGCTCGATTTTGCGGATGCGGCAGCATTCCTTGCGCAACGCGACGCTGTCATAAAATGCATCCAGGCCGTGTTGGTGCACATAGGCGTCGATGGCTTTTTTTTCGGGCCGGTACAACATCACCTCGACTCCGTAGGTTTCCTTGATACGCTCAAGCACGCCAAGTGTTTCGGCGTGCAACCGCCCGGTTTCGAGCGTAAAAATTCTGATCGGCAGTTTGGTGCGCAAGATCAAATCGGTCAGCACCATGTCTTCGGCCGCAAGGCTGGACGCGAATACCGCCGGAGAAAATTCCTCGGCAATTCGATTCAGCGTGGCCTGTGTTTCAACTACGCGTTGGTTAAAAGTGTTCATGCCTTAGCTCCATTACGTTGTGCGCGCCGCGACAGCGGCAAGGGTTCATCCCACGATGTCTGATAGCGTTCCGAGAAATCGCTTAGACCCTTGAGGGCGTCGTGGATGTTGCGGTCCGGGCGCGGTGCGAATGCGTCGAAGCCGACGCGTTGCAGGTAAAACAACTGGTCGCGCAACACATCGCCGATGGCGCGCAGTTCGCCGCGATAGCCCCAACGTGCGCGCAGCCGGTAGGCCAGGGAGTAACCGCGCCCGTCGGCGAAGATCGGAAAGTCGATGGCGATCACACCAAAGTGTTCGAGGTCGTATCCCAATTCTTCCAGCGTTTCGTTGCAGGCGAGCCACACGCCAAGATCGGCGCGTCCGCGCAGCGTAGCCTGTTGCGCCAGCCACACCTTGAGCGGAATGATGATCTTGCCGTGGCCAACGTTGACATTATCGGCGGTGGCGTTTTCTTGCAGACGCAACACCGTCCAGTCGTCGGCGACGACGGTTTTGTTTTTGATAATCCAGCGGGTCGAATCAACCATAGGCGTGCTCCTCGACAGGTCGTTTGGTAACAAGGTGTTCGCTATCAATCGGTGTTGCATATAAAAACTCCTTAAACGGGGTCAGCCCCAGCCGCTGCACGGTGTCGCTAAAACGCTCGTCCTCAATGCGCTCGCGCAAATACACCTGGATGATGCGCGCGACGACTTCGGGCATTTGCCCGGCGGAAAACGACGGGCCGATGACCTTTCCCAGGCGCGTGTCGTTGCCCTGCGCGCCACCAATCGAGACCTGGTACCACTCGTCGCCGTTCTTGTCGACGCCCAGGATGCCGATGTTGCCGACGTGGTGGTGGCCGCAGGCGTTCACGCACCCGGACATGTTGATTTCGATCTCGCCGACGTCGTGCAGAAAATCGAGATTGTCGAACCGCCGGGTAATGTCGAGTGCAATCGGAATCGACTTGGCATTCGCCAGCGAGCAGAAATCGCCGCCGGGGCAGCAGATGATGTCGGTCAGCAGGCCGATGTTCGGTGTTGCCAGCCCTTGCGCTTTGGCGGCTTGCCAGACGGTGAACAGATCGGCTTGCTGAACATCCGCCAGCACCAGGTTTTGCTCATGCGTCACGCGCAGCTCACCAAAACTGAAGCGGTCGGCGAGATCGGCGATGAAATCCATTTGCTCTGCGCTGGCATCGCCGGGCGGGATGCCGGGTTTTTTCAGCGACAACACGACGGCCGCGTAGCCCGGCACCCGGTGCGGTTTGAC
>JANOOV010000381.1:0-13579 GCA_031421535.1 Gammaproteobacteria bacterium | reverse complement strand
CGTTGCACAGCGCCGTCGGTCACGCGGCGCATCTGGCGGCGTGGACGTTCCTGCTGTTGAGTTGCGCGCTGATCGTGTTACCGCTGATCGACGTGCCGTTCCAACTCTGGGACCACACCCGCCAATTGCGCATGACGCATCAGGAAATACGCGACGAAAACAAGCAGTCCGAAGGCAGTCCGGAAATCAAGGGGCGCATCCGTCAGTTACAGCGCGAAGTGGCGCGCCGTCGCATGATGAAGGCCGTGCCGCAGGCCGACGTTATTGTCACGAACCCGTCCCATTACGCGGTGGCGCTGCGCTACGACCAGGGCAAGGCGCGCGCTCCGGTGGTGGTGGCCAAGGGGATGGACTTGATCGCATTGCACATCCGCACGTTGGGCGCCGAACACCATGTGCCGGTGATCGAAGCACCGCCGCTGGCGCGCGCGTTGTATTACAGCACCAAGCTTGACAAGGAAATCCCGATGGGTCTGTACCTCGCCGTGGCCAAGCTGCTGGCCTATGTGTACCAGTTGCAACACGGGCAGCCGGGGCAGAACGACCGTGCGCCGCATATTCCGGAGTTTCCGATTCCGGAGGAATTCAGGAAGGATGGTTAATAAAAGATTTGTAACCGAGGTATGTCATGAACGATCCGTTAGCGGTAATCAAACGTCTGGTGACCAACGGCCTGGGTGTGCCGTTGATCATGATGTTGATGTTGGCGATGATGGTGGTGCCGCTGCCGCCGTGGCTGCTCGATGTGTTGTTCACGTTCAACATCTCGCTCGCGTTGATCGTGTTGCTGGTCAGCATCCATACCGCCAAGCCGCTGAGCTTTTCCGTATTCCCCGTGTTGCTGTTGTTGACAACCTTGCTGCGGCTGAGCCTGAACATCGCATCGACACGCGTCATATTGTTGCATGGGCAAGACGGTACCGACGCGGCCGGTCAGGTGATTCAGGCGTTCGGCGAGTTCGTCGTGGGTGGCAACTACGCGGTGGGCATCGTGGTGTTCGCGATTCTGGTGGTGATCAACTTCGTGGTGGTCACCAAGGGCGCCGGACGCATTTCGGAAGTGACTGCACGCTTCACACTGGATTCGATGCCCGGCAAACAGATGGCCATCGACGCGGATTTAAACGCCGGCCAGATCACGCACGAGCAAGCCACCGAGCGCCGCAAGGAAGTGGTGCGTGAAGCCGATTTCTACGGCTCGATGGACGGCGCCAGCAAGTTTGTGCGCGGCGACGCCATCGCCGGCATCATCATCATGCTGGTGGCCATCATCGGCGGCCTGAGCATCGGCGTGTTTCAACACGATATGCCGGTGGCGCAGGCGCTGAAAAATTACACCTTGCTGACTATCGGCGAAGGCCTGGTGGCGCAAATCCCCGCGCTGGTGTTGTCCACGGCGGCGGGCATTATCGTGACACGCGCCTCCACACCCGAAGAGCTCGGCCAGCAAGTCATTTCACAATTATTCTCCGACCCGCGTGCGCTGGGCACCACCGCTGCCGTGATCGGCATCATGGGTTTGATTCCCGGCATGCCGAACCTGGTGTTCCTGGCACTGGCCGCCGGTGCCGGTACCGGTGCCTGGTTCCTGGCCAAGAAGAAGCGCACCGCGTTGGCGGCGGCGCCGCCCGAAGCCGCTGCGCCGTTGCTGTCCCCGGAAAATAAAGACTTGAGCTGGGACGACGTGCAGCCGGTTGACTTGCTCGGCCTGGAAGTCGGTTATCGATTGATTCCGCTGGTCGACAAAAATCAGGGTGGTCAATTGATGGCGCGTATCAAAGGCGTGCGCAAGAAAAATTCGCAGGATCTCGGTTTCCTGGTACCTGCGGTACACATACGTGACAATTTGGATCTGCCGCCCACCGCGTATCGCATCACGCTGATGGGAGTGGTTGCCGGTGAGTCGGAAATTTTTCCCGAACGCGAACTGGCGATCAATCCCGGGCAGGTGTTCGGGCAGCTACCCGGTGTCAAGACCCGCGACCCGGCGTTCGGGCTCGACGCGACCTGGATCGATCCCAATCAGCGTGAACATGCGCAGGGCCTGGGTTACACCGTGGTCGATGCGAGTACCGTGGTCGCCACGCATCTCAGCCAGATCGTGCAGGACCACGCGCACGAGTTGCTGGGGCGTGAAGAAGTGCAGCATCTGGTGGACAAGCTGACCAAGCTGGCGCCGAAGCTGGCCGAGGAATTGGTGCCCAAGGCTTTACCGCTGGGTGTGGTGGTGAAAGTGTTTCAAAATCTGCTGGAAGAGAAAATTCCGCTGCGCGACGTGCGTTCGATCGCAGAAACCCTGGCGGATCACGCGCCGCGCAGCCAGGATCCCGGGGTGTTAACCGCCGCCGTGCGCGCGGCGTTGGGCCGGTCGATTGTGCAACAGATCAACGGACTGGCCACCGAACTTGCGGTGATGACGCTGGAACCGGCGCTGGAACAGCTGCTGCACAAGTCAATTCAGCCAACACAATCCAGCGAGGAGTGGTCTGGTTTTGAGCCAGGATTGGCAGAACGGCTGCACCGCGCATTGCGCGCCCAGGCGCAGCGGCAGGAAGTCGCGGGACAGCCCGCAGTATTGTTGGTACCTGCGCCCTTGCGTACCTTGTTAGCGCGTTTCGTGCGGCACACAATTCCGGGGTTGCGCGTGTTGTCATTTAACGAAGTCCCCGACGACAAGCAGATTAAAGTCATCGCCACGGTGGGTGGCGCATAAGGCCGATCGTCAGGTGAAGGTATAAAAAATTGTAGGTCAGGTTGCCGCGCAGCGGTCACCTGACTTTACGGCTTGATGCGATACGCAATCGCTAACCGGGAATGCCGGATAGCTGCGCAACCCGGCCTAGCGTCACACGTGTCCAAACTGTGCGGGAATGAAACTGTTTGCGGGCCGGATCAATAACGGCTTGCACGCGTTCTCTTTTTCTCCGTGCTGTCATGACGGGCCCTCCCGGCATGCCGGTGGAATGGCCCATTAACAACAATGCGCGATTTCTTTGCGCGTGCACATTCCCGTGATCGATGGGAGTACCACCGATAGCCGAAACCTTGGCGGTGCATGCGGCACGTAGCCAAGACCCCGGCGTATTCCTGCGGCACTTGGCAGAGCGATTGTGCAGCAGATCAATAGGCTGGGTGCGCAACGGGTGGTGATGACGTTGGAACTGGCACTGGAACGGTTGTTGCAGAAGTCAGCGCAGTCCAGTCAACGTGTAGCGCACCATGCAAATAAAACGTTTTTTCGCCGAAGACATGCGGCAGGCCATACGCAAGGTGGAGCGCGAGCTCGGGCCCGAGGCCGTCATTCTGTCCAACAAGAAAGTTCCGGGCGGCATCGAGATTGTCGCCGCCATGGACTTTGACGACGCGCTGCTGGGTAAAGAGTTGGGGAACCTCACGTCACCTGCGCCGCAACTGCCCGACGAACCCCGGCTACCGTCTAAAGACGCAGCGGCGGCGTCGGTCGCTGCGAGCGCAACGTCGCAAGCACAGGCGCCGCATCGTGACTCCAACTATTGGTCGCAAGAACCGTCGTTGATGCAGATTCACACCGAGCTTGCGCAGTTGCGCAATTTGCTTGAGCGCCAGATGAGCGGGCTGGCCTGGGGCGATGAAGCGCGACGCCATCCGGCGCGCGCAAAAATCATCCGTGATCTGGTGGAGCTGGGTCTTGACGTTGAACTTGGCCGGTCCATCGCCAGCCGTGTGCCCGACGATTTGAGCGCGCAGCTCGGCTGGATCAAAGCCATCGAAACCCTGATTGCCGATGTGGTCGTGGCCAATGACGACGTGCTTGCGCGCGGCGGCGTGGTCGCGCTGGTCGGCCCCACCGGTGTGGGCAAGACCACCACCATCGCCAAATTGGCGGCGCGTTACGCGCTGCGTCACGGCCGCAAGCGCGTGGCCCTGGTCACCATCGACAACTACCGCATCGGCGCGCACGAACAGCTGCGCACCTACGGCCGCATCATGGACGTGCCGGTTTATACGGTTAAAAGCCCGGAAGAAATGCGCGGCACGCTCGATGATCTGGTGGACAAGGATCTGGTGCTGATCGATACCGCCGGGATGAGTCATCGCGACCAACGCATTCATGATCAATTCACCATTCTCGCCGCCGCACAACCGAACATTAAAACTTATCTGGTGTTGGCCGCGACCACGCAATTGCGCGGACTTTCCGAAATCGTCCAGGTGTTCAAGGGCCTGTCTTTACAAGGCGGTGTGCTCACCAAGCTGGACGAGACCGCGCAGTTGGGCGGTGCGTTGTCGGCGGTGATCACGCATCGTCTGCCGCTGCTGTACTTAAGCGACGGGCAACGGGTGCCGGAAGACCTGCACGTGGCGCGCGCCAAAAATCTGGTGTATCGCGCCGTGGCCCTGCAGCGCCAGACCGGCCATATCGCCGTAACTGAAGAATCCCTGGAGTCTGCGTTTAGAGGAGTAGCGGTCAATGCTAATGTCTGAAGTCATTATCGACCAGGCGGCGGGCTTGCGCCGTATTGTCAAGCCAAGGCCCGTGCGTGTCATCGCAGTGACCAGCGGTAAAGGCGGTGTCGGCAAAACCAATGTGTCGGTCAACCTCGGCATCGCGCTGGCGCAGGAAGGCAAGGAGGTGATGTTACTGGACGCCGACTTTGGTCTGGCGAACGTCGACGTGATGCTGGGCCTGCATCCGACCTACAACATTTCGCACGTGATCAGCGGCAGCCGCTCTCTGGAAGAAGTGATTGTACCCGGCCCCTCCGGGTTACGCGTGGTGCCGGCGTCTTCCGGCATCAAGAAAATGGCCGAGCTCGATGTCACCCAGCATGCCGGTGTGATCCGTGCATTCAGTGAACTTTCCCAGGAACTGGATGTGCTCATCATCGACACGGCGGCGGGCATTTCCGAAAGTGTGGTGAGTTACGCGCGCGCCGCGCAAGAAGTGGTGGTGGTGGTGTGCGACGAACCGGCGTCGATCACCGACGCCTACGCCATGATCAAGCTGCTCAATCGCGACTATGGAATCAATCGTTTCCGCATTCTTGCCAACATGGTGTTGAGCGTGCAGGAAGGCCGCGCCCTGTTTCAAAAACTGACCACCGTCACCGACCGTTATCTGGACATCGCGATGGATTTCATGGGCGCGATTCCGTTCGACGACTACCTGAAAAAAGCCGTGCAGAAGCAACGTGCGGTGGTGGAGGCGTACCCGCGCAGCAAGGCGGCATTGGCATTCAAGAAACTCGCGCAAAAGACAGAACACTGGCCACTGCCATCGAGCGCGGGCGGACATCTGGAGTTTTTTATCGAGCGGTTAATCATGGCCAGTCAACACGTGGGGAGTGAGCTTCGATGAGCGCCGCAGCGAAGTATATGAAGAGCGAAACGGTGATCCGCAAGAAAAGTAAAAAAGACGCTTTGACGGTGCAGAAATACGCGCCGCTGGTCAAGCGTATCGCCTACCACCTGATCAGCCGTCTGCCGCCCAGCGTGCAGCCGGACGACTTGATTCAGGCCGGCATGATCGGGTTGCTGGAGGCGGCGCGGAATTACAACGCCAATCAGGGGGCAAGTTTTGAGACTTATGCGGGCATTCGCATTCGCGGCGCGATGCTCGACGAAATCCGCAAGAACGACTGGGCGCCGCGCTCGGTGCATCGCAAAGCGCGCATGGTGGCGGAGGTGGTGCGGGATATTGAAAACCGCGTCGGCCGCGACGCGCGCGATCATGAAATCGCCGAAGCGATGGGGCTTTCGCTCGACGAGTATCACCAGGTTTTGCAGGATTCCAACGGCCACAAGATTTTCAGTTTTGAAGATATTGGCGTCGACGACGACTGCATGTCGATCGGTATGAACGAACGTCTGCCAAGTCCGCTGGAAGGACTGCAACGCGAAGACTTCAAACGCAATCTGTCGCAGGCGATTGCCGGATTACCGGAGCGCGAGCGCCTGGTCATGTCCCTCTATTACGACAAAGAACTCAACCTGCGCGAGATTGGTGCCGTAATAGGGGTGAGCGAATCGCGCGTCAGTCAGATTCACAGCCAGGCCGTTATCCGTTTGCAGGCGCGCCTGAACCCGTGGACCGGCTGATGGGCGCGAACCGCCGGGGCAACACTTTCCTGGCGAGAGATAGCGCGGGATTGATCGGAGGCTTATTTTGGACAAGAACATGAAAATCCTCATCGTGGACGATTTTTCCACGATGCGCCGGATTATCAAAAACCTGTTGCGTGATCTGGGCTTCAACAACACGGCTGAAGCCGACGACGGTAAGACCGCGTTGCCGATGCTCAAGGTCGGCGACTTTCAGTTTCTGATCACCGACTGGAATATGCCCGGCATGCAAGGTATCGACCTGCTCAAGGCGGTGCGGGCCGACGATAAACTCAAGACCTTGCCCGTGATGATGGTGACGGCCGAACAGAAACGTGAACAGATCGTGGCCGCCGCCGAGGCCGGGGTCAACGGCTACATCGTCAAACCGTTCACTGCCGCAACGCTGAAGGAGAAAATTGACAAAGTCTTCGCGCGTATCGAAAACAACGCATAACCATACCGGGGAAAAATTCATGACGATGGAGACGATAATCAACGATCAAATTCTCGCCACGGCGGAGCGGATGATTGTGGAAATGCGTTCCGGCAACGAAGATCAGGCCGCGAAGGCGCTTGATGAACTGGTGCGGACGCGCGAAGCGAGCTTGTTTCAGGAGATCGGCAAGCTGACGCGGGAATTTCATGACGCACTTGCAAGCTTTCGTGTTGATTCGCACGTGACCGATTTGGCGCAGAAAGATATTCCCGATGCACGTGAACGTTTGAATCACGTCATTGCCATGACGCAAAATGCCGCCGACCGGACCATGAGCGCGGTCGAACATTCGTTGCCGCTGGTTGAAGATATCGCCAACGTCGCGGTGAATTTGCGTGCGCAGTGGCAGCGCTTTCAGAAGCGCGAAATGAACGCACAGGAATTCCGCGAGTTGGCCAAAAGCATCGAGGTATTTTTAGGCACCACGGAAGTCAAGTCGGCGGATCTCAAAGCGAAGCTCAACGAGGTGTTGATGGCGCAGGATTTTCAGGATCTCACCGGGCAGATCATCAAGCGCGTCATCACCCTGGTGGAGGACGTCGAAGCCAACCTGGTGAACTTGATCAAGCTGTCCAGCCAGAAAGTAGTACCGATAAATAACCATCACCCGTCGATCAAGGCGGAAGGTCCGGTGGTTCCGGGTGTTAAAACCAGTGGTGCGGTCTCCGGGCAGGACGCCGTTGACGATTTGCTTTCGAGCCTGGGTTTCTGAGGTAGCCGCGATGGCGTTTGAAGCTGACGAAGAAATACTGCAAGACTTTCTCGTGGAGGCGGGCGAGATTCTTGAGCAGCTCAATGAGCAGCTGGTGGAGCTGGAGAACCGCCCCAACGACAGGGATCTACTCAATACGGTATTTCGCGGGTTTCACACCATAAAAGGCGGTGCAAGTTTCCTGAGCCTGACGGCGGTGGTGGTGCTATGCCACCGCGCCGAAGACGTGTTCAATACGTTGCGTAACGGTCAGCGCCAGGTCAATGCGGCATTGATGGATGCCATCCTGCCAGTACTTGACATATTGAATGGGCAGTTCAAACAATTGCGTGCGCGGGAAGCGCCCACCGCCGCGCCGCGCAGCTTGCTCAATACCCTGGAAACGTTCGTCATCCACGATGCGGTGGCGGAAGGCGATAGCGCCGATGCGCAGTTTGATCAACTGCTGAACAATGTACCGGGCGTAAAATCGGCGCTTGCGTCCGCACCGACGCCCGGCGATGACATCACCGAAGCTGAGTTCGATGCGCTACTGGACAAACTGTACGGCGCTCCGAGCGCTTCTGCACCGCCCAGCGCGCCGCAGCAACCGGTTGTGACTCATTCCGCCCCGGCGGCAACGGCACAGCCGTCCGACGAGATTACCGACGGCGAATTTGAAAGCTTGCTGGATCAGTTGCACAACAAAAACAGTTCACCCACCGCGCTCGCTTTTGCTGCGCCCAAAGCACCGCCGCCGGTTGCGGTGTTGGCGGAACCCAGACCCGTCGAGCCACCGAAAGACGCGCGTTTGAAATTGGTGGAGCCTAAACACGAAACTCCCGCAGCGCACGACGAAGTGGATGAGAAGACGGCGCAAAAAGGTAAAGACACGGCGGCGGCTGACACCACGGTGCGTGTGGATACCAAGCGCCTCGACCAGATCATGAATCTGGTCGGCGAGCTGGTGTTGGTGCGCAATCGCCTGTCAACTCTGGAGGCTTTGCGCCGCGACGAGGAAATGGCCAAGGTCATTTCCAATCTTGACGTCGTCACGTCTGACTTGCAGGCGGCGGTGATGAAAACGCGCATGCAGCCGATCAAAAAAGTATTCGGACGGTTCCCGCGTGTGGTGCGCGATTTGGCGCGCAGTCTCAACAAAGAAGTCAACCTTGAATTGCACGGCGAAGAGACCGATCTTGACAAAAATCTGGTTGAGGCTCTGGCGGACCCATTGGTGCATCTGGTGCGCAACGCGGTGGATCACGGCATCGAAATGCCGGAGGTGCGCGAGCGCAACGGCAAGCCGCGTGCCGGAACCATCACCTTGTCGGCGCGTCAGGAAGGCGACCATATTTTGTTGACCATTGAAGACGATGGCGGCGGGATGGACCCGGAAGTATTACGGCGCAAGGCGGTGGAAAAAGGCGTATTGGCGCAGGGCCTTGCCGAGCGCCTGACCGACAGCGAATGTTTCAACCTGATTTTCCTGCCGGGCTTTTCGACCAAGGATCAAATATCCAATATCTCCGGGCGCGGCGTCGGCATGGACGTGGTCAAGACACGCATCGCCGAGCTCAACGGGGTGGTGGAAATTTTCTCGCAGCGCGACAAGGGCACGGTGCTCTCCATAAAGGTGCCGCTGACGCTGGCGATCATGCCCACGCTGATGGTGATGCTCAAAAACCAGACGTTTGCGCTGCCGTTGGTCAACGTGAGTGAAATCCTGCATCTGGATCTGCGCTTGACCAACGTCATTGATGGCCAGTTGGTCATCATGGTGCGTGAACATGCATTGCCGCTGTTCTATCTGCGGCACTGGTTGGCGCACGACGCCCACGGCGATGCGTTACCCGAAACCGGCCACGTCGTGGTGGTGACGATCGGCGCGATGAAAGTGGGTTTTATCGTCGATCATCTGGTGGGCCAGGAAGAAGTCGTGATCAAACCCCTCGGCGCCATGTTGCAAGGCACGAAAGGGCTGTCCGGCGCTACGGTTACCGGTGACGGGCGCATCGCACTGATTTTGGATATACCGGAGTTGATGCGTGCTTACGCGCGCCGTGCGGCGTGAGGATATCCAGATGAAAGTGCGCGTTCTGATCGCCGACGATTCCCAGTTCTTCCGGCGTCGCATCACCGAAATTATCAACGCCAGCGCCGATCTTGAAGTGGTCGGTGCGGCGGAAAACGGTGAGCAGGCAATACAGAAAAACCTCGAACTCAAGCCTGATGTCATCATCATGGACATTGAAATGCCGCTCATGGACGGCATCACTGCGGTGCGTCATATCATGGCGCAGCGCCCGACGCCGGTGGTGATGTTCTCGTCGCTCACCCGTGAAGGCGCCAAGGCGACGCTGGATGCATTGGACGCCGGCGCCGCCGATTTCCTGCCCAAACGTTTTGAAGATATCGCCAAAGATAAAGACCAGGCCAAGCGCCTGCTGTGCGAGAAAGTATATTCTCTGGGCAAGCGCGGTGCGATTGCAGTAGCGCCGGTCGTCGCAGCAAAACCCGCAGCACGTCCATCGCTCCCCTTAAAAACAAAATCGTCGGCGCCGGTTGCAGCAGCTAAAAGCTCCGCGCCCAGCAAAGGTGCGATCAAATTGTTGCTCATTGGCACTTCGACCGGCGGCCCGGTCGCATTACAAAAAGTGTTAACGCGATTGCCGGAAAATTTTCCGGTTCCGGTGCTGGTGGTACAGCACATGCCCGGAACCTTTACCCCGGCGTTTTCGCAACGGCTTGACCAGGCGTGCAAGGTGCACGTCAAAGAAGCCGCCGACGGTGATGTATTGAAACCCGGCAGCGTCTATATCGCTCCCGGTGGGCGGCAGATGATTCTTGATCCGCGCGCCGCCGCGCCGACCTTGCGGATCGTCGACGGAGACGCAAGCCTTAGCTACAAACCGTCCGTGGATGTCATGTTCAGATCGGTCGGCAGTGTATTTGCCGGGCCGGTGCTGGCCATCATCATGACCGGGATGGGCGCCGACGGTCGCGAGGGCGCGCGTGCGCTCAAGAGCAAGGGCGCCGAGGTTTGGGCGCAGGACGAAACATCTTGTGTGATTTACGGCATGCCGGCGGCAATTGTCGATGCGGGCCTTGCTGATCGGGTGTACGACCTAGCCAATATCGGCGAAAACATCATCCACAAGGTGATGTAAATGGATGTGCTCAGCATTATCGGAATCGTGCTGGGCTTCGGCGCCGTGCTGGTTGGGCAACAGCTTGAAGGTGGGCACATCAGCTCGCTGATCAACGGGCCGGCGATTTTGATTGTGGTCGGCGGATCGGTGGGCGCAGCGATGTTGCAGTCGCCCGCAGTGATATTTTTTCGCAGCCTGCGCATGTTGCGCTGGGTATTTTTTCCGCCGCAAGTGCGCGCCGCCGAAGCGATTGAAAAAGTCGTGAACTGGAGCAACATCGCGCGCAAGGAAGGGCTGCTGGGTCTTGAGGCGGTGGTCGAAGCGGAGGATGACATTTTTGCAAAAAAGGGTTTGCAGCTGCTGGTGGACGGCAGCGAGCCGGACGTGATTCGCGGCATTATGGAGGTGGAGCTTGACACCAAGGAGCATCACGACCTGCAAGCCGCAAAAGTCTACGAAGGCATGGGCGGGTATTGCCCCACGGTCGGCATCATCGGCGCGGTGTTGGGGCTGATTCACGTCATGCAAAATCTCGCCGACCCCGCCGCGTTGGGGTCGGGCATTGCGACCGCGTTCGTGGCAACTATTTACGGTGTGGGTTTGGCCAATCTGTTACTGCTTCCGATCGGCAACAAACTCAAAGCCCTGGTTAATGTACAAACCCGCAATCGCGCCATGATAGTCGAAGGCTTGATCTCCATCGCCGAAGGCGAGAACCCGCGCAACATCGAGACCAAGTTGCAGGGTTATCTGAATTAGCAGGCTGCTGAAAAACTTTTTTTTCGGCAGCCTGCGGTGCGGTCGAGGGATCGACCGCCGTTTTTCAAACACACAAGTGTTTGAAAAACGTAGTGAGGCTCGAATTTACTTCGAGCCGAAACGCGTTGAAAAAGTCCACGATGGACTTTTTCAACATCCTGTTAGCGACCACGCCAATGTCTTTTCGCAGCCCGGTGAGCACGGTGAGTATGTCCCGAAAAAAGAAACCTGAAGAGCCTGAAAACCTGGAACGCTGGCTGGTATCTTACGCCGACTTCATTACCTTGCTGTTCGCCTTTTTTGTCGTGATGTACTCCATTTCGTCGATTAACGAAGGTAAGTACCGCGTATTGTCAGATTCCATATCCAGTGCGTTTACCGGACAATCCGGCGCAATCAAGCCCATCAAGATGGGTGAGCCGATCAAGACGCCGATCAATCCGGTGATCAACCAGCAGCGCCTGGACCATCCGACGCCTGCGTCGCGCGCGACGACTTCTCCAACGGAGCTGCCAAATCTCGGTGACGCACAGCAGGAGCGCGAACTGAACAGCGTCGCGGATGAAGTGGACGCGGGGCTCAAGGAATTGATCGACCAGAACATCATTTCGGTCAATCGCGACAAGGCCTGGGTGGAAGTGGAAATCAACACCAGCATTCTGTTCGGCAGCGGCAGCGCCGGTCTGCAATCCGCCGCGCTGCCGGTGATGCGCACCCTGGCGAAAATTCTGGGCGAGAAAAAATATAACCTCCAGGTGGAAGGCTTTACCGACAATGTGCCGATCAAAACCGACGTGTTTCCGTCCAACTGGGAATTATCCGCCGCGCGCGCCGCCAGTGTGGTGCGGGTGTTTGCCGACGAAGGCGTTTCTCCGCAGCGCCTTGCCGCCATCGGATTCGGTGAGCATCGCCCGATTACGGATAACAGCAGCGAAGAGCAGCGTAAAAAAAATCGCCGCGTGCGTATCGTGATCCTGCCGCCCGGCAAAGAAGCGCGCGACGCACAGTCACAGGCGCGCATGTTCGGCGCGAAATTATCAAGCCCGGCGGACAAAACGCCGGATGTGGGTTTCCAGGAATAATGAAAAGTAAATTAGCCAGTGCCGGTGCGTATTAGTGGGAGGGATCAGGCGGACGAGCGTTTCAACAGTACATACACCGCACCCGTGCCGCCGTCGTTGGGTGGCGCGGAGCAAAATGCCAACACCTGCGGCCGTTCGCGCAACCAGTGATTGACAATGCTTTTTAATACCGGGGTCGCGCCGTGTGCGCCACGGCCTTTGCCGTGGATGATGCGCACACAACGCTCGCCCCGCGCACCGCAGCGGAGCAGAAATTCATGCAGGGCGAGTTGCGCGGGTTTGGCTTGGCAGCCGTGCAGATCGAGTGTAGCGGTGGGTGGGGTACTGCCGCGCCGCAGTTGCGCCAGGGTGCGTGGTGCGATGCCGCTGCGCGCGAATTCCATGTGTTCACCGGATTGCAGTGGCGTCACGTCGTCGATCGCAAGCGTGTAGGTCGGTTGTGCGGCGGCGCGCAGAGGGCGCCGCGATTTTTTCACCACGGTGGGCGCGTGCAGCTTTTTCTGCGGCAAGGGCTTCACGTCCGCCACGGCGTTGCGGAACAGGTCCACATCGGCGTCGCTGATTTTCCTGGGTGGTTTCATACGCATTAAAAATCAGACTGTTGCTGGTCTATCATGGTGTGCTGCCACTTGATCCGCGCCCATTATACCCCCCACACTGTGCACAAATTAAACGGGAGTGCACGCACATGCCCTGGGTCAAAGCGTGGCACATCATCTTTATGGTGGTGTGGTTTGCCGGGTTATTTTATCTGCCGCGTTTGTTTGTGTATCACGCCGCCTGCGATGACGCGCCCGGCAAAGAGCGTTTCAAGGTGATGGAGCGCAAGCTGTTCATCATGATGACGCTGGGCGCGGCGGGCACCGCGATTTTTGGCGTGTGGTTGCTGGTGGGTTATGCGTGGGAAGCGTTTCGCGCGACCGGTTGGCTGCACACCAAGCTGCTGCTGGTGGCGGTGTTGATCGCGTATCACGTGTATTGCTGGAAGCTGGTGCAGGACTTCAAGCAGGATCGCAACCGGTATGGTCACGTGTTCTATCGCTGGGTGAATGAATTTCCTGTGCTGCCATTGCTGGGCATTGTTATCCTGGTGGTTGTAAAACCTTTTTGATTTTAAATGATAGAGAGCCCCATGACAGAAGTCGTATCCACAGTTCCGGTTGTATTGGTGTTTGCCGGTCATGACCCAAGCGGCGGCGCGGGTGTTCAGGCGGATATCGAGGCAATTGTGAGCATGGGTTGTCACGCGACTACCGTGATCACTGCGCTCACCGTGCAAGACACCACTGAGGTGAAACGCTTTGTGGCGGTCGAT
>JANOOV010000380.1:0-5774 GCA_031421535.1 Gammaproteobacteria bacterium | reverse complement strand
GTGGCAGAGTCGTCCACCACCAACACATTGGGTGGCTGCTCGGGACCACCCGTAGCGATGGTCGGCAGCACGTGACTTGGGGTGGTTGTTTTATCGTTGTCCATCAGTTGATCCACATGCAACGCATGAGTGAATATCGGCGCATCCGCACACAACATTGATAGATTGCGGCAGTGTCTCCCCTATTCGTAACGCAGCGCTTCGATGGGCCGCAGGTGCGAAGCCTTGCGCGCCGGATGCAGCCCGAAAAACACCCCCACCAACAAGGCGGAACCAAACGCCAAAACAATTGACGCCAGCGTCACACTCACCTGAAATCCGGAAAATTTTGCCAGCGCCGCCGCGCCGCCGACACCCACCAGGATACCCATCACGCCTCCGGCGCCCGACAGAATCAGCGCCTCGAGCAGAAACTGCCACAGAATATCGCGCCGCCGCGCCCCCAGCGCCATACGAATACCGATTTCACGCGTGCGCTCGGTCACTGAGACCAGCATGATATTCATGATACCGATGCCGCCCACCAGCAGCGACACCGATGCGATGCTGCCCAGTAACCACGAGAACACTTGCGCGTTGGTTTCGGCGGTTTGCGCCAGCTCGGCGCGATTGAAAATACGGAAATCGTTTTCCTGATCGTCGCGCAATCGATGCCGCTGGCGCAGCAGTTTTTTGATTTCCGGCAAGACACTGAAGGCCACGGCGCGCCCGGCGGTTTGCACCTCAATGCTATGAATATAGTTGATGCCCAACAGATTGCGCTGCACCGTCGTCAGCGGCGTGTAAATAACGTCGTCCTGATCCGACCCGAACGCCGAGGCCCCCTTCGCGGTCAACACACCGACCACCTGGCAGGCCAGGCTCTTGAACAAGATGATTTCGCCGACCGCGCGCGTGAGGCCGAACAATTCCCGCATCACGGTCTGGCCGATCACGCACACTGACGCGGCTACTGCCACGTCGCGCGCGGTAAATATTTCGCCCTCCGCCAGCGGCCAGTTGCGCACCGCAAAAAATTCCGGCGTCACACCATCCACAGACGTGCCCCAATTGGTGCCGCGAAACCGTGCCTGTACCGAACTGCGCGCGTTAGGCGCGACCGCGACAACACCGGGCAACTCGCGCAAGGCTTCGGCATCCGCGAATGTGAGCGTGGTGCCGACACCGGTACGCACACCGCCGTGGGTCATGGTGCCGGAGCGGATGGTTAGATTGTTCGTCCCCATGCTGTCCAGTTCGCTGGCGATACGTTGTTGCGCGCCCGCGCCGATGGCCACCATCGTGATCACCGCCGCGACACCGATGATGACGCCCAGCGCGGTAAGCAAGGCGCGCATTTTGTTGCGCCACAACGCACGTACGGCCAGTTGCAAGGCGGCGAGTGCGCTCATATTTCCAGTTTGCCGTCGCGCAACACCAGCTTGCGTTGCGCGCGCGCGGCGATGTCGGGTTCGTGGGTGATCATCAACACCGTCACGCCGTCCTTCTGGTTAAGTTCGGTCAGCAAATTCAGGATTTCCACGCTGGTGACGGAATCCAGATTACCGGTTGGCTCGTCGGCCAATAATAATGCCGGACGATTCACCAGTGCGCGCGCCAGCGCCACACGCTGTTGCTGACCGCCGGAAAGCTGGTTCGGCGTGTGATTGAGGCGCTCACCCAGACCCACACGCTGCAATAACTCACGCGCGCGTGCGCGGCGCTGCACCCTGCCCACACCGGCGTAAACCAGCGGTACCTCGACATTTTCCACGGCGCTGGTGCGCGCCAGCAGATTGAACCCCTGAAATACAAAACCCAAGGCGCGATTGCGCAGCACCGCCAGCTCATCCACATTCATGCGCGTTACGTCGGCGCCGCTCAACTGGTAGCCCCCGGAGTCCGGCACGTCGAGACAACCAATGATGTTCATCAAGGTCGATTTTCCGGAGCCCGATGGCCCCATGATGGCGACGAATTCTCCGGGCATGACATTTAAATCAATACCACGCAACGCATGCACACGCACGCCGTCGAGCGCGTAATACTTGTGCACGCTCTGCATGCGAATGATCGGCTCCACCATTAAAATAATCTCATACCCGGCGGGCGCGGCCCGCCCGAGGCGCCTTTTGCATTGGCGGACTCGGGCACGGCGATGGTCAGGTTTTCTTCCAGCGCGGCGCCGGTAACCTCGGTTTCCTTGTCACCCACTAAACCGGTTTGCACCCGCACCGGTTCGAGGCCGGTGGATTTGACCACCCACAACAGCGCTTCGCCGCGCTTGAGGTCCGCTCGCAGTTTCTTGATCTCCTCCGGCGCCAGTTCCGGCACAAACCGCAGCGCTGCGTTCGGCACCTTGAGAATTTTTTCGCGTTTGTCCACGTCGATGGTCACGGTCGCGGTCATGCCCGGCTTGAGCATCAGATCTTTATTGTCAACAACCAGCACACAGTTGTATTTCACCACCCCGGATTCAATTTTCGGTTTTAGGCGCACCTGCGCCACCTGCCCACTGAACGCGCGGCTGGGATAGGCAAACACGCTGAACTTGACCGGCTGACCTTCCCGCACCACACCGATGAACGCTTCATCCACTTCGGTTTCGATCTGCATGTGGGTTAAATCCTGCGCGATGGTGAACAAGGTCGGCGCCTGCAAACTGGCCGCAACCGTTTGACCCACGTCCACATCGCGCGACACCACCACGCCGTCGATGGGTGCATAAATCGTAGTGTGCGCAAAATTCACCTGCGCCTGCTCAAGCGATGCCTGGGCCTGGGCCACCGCCGCTTCGCGCACCCGCTGTTCCACGGTCGCGGACTCGTGTGCGAAACGCGCGATGTCCAATTCACTGTCGGACACCAGACTCTTGCCGCGTAACTCGGTTACACGTTCAAGCTGACGCTGCGCGTCACGTACCGCGACCGCCGCCTTATCGCGCAATGCTTCAGCACTGCGCAGACTGGCCTGGGCCTGTGCCACTTGGGTACGAAACAACGACGCTTCGATCTGCGCAATCACCTGGCCTTTTTTTACCCGAGTATTGAAGTCCGCATTCAAGCGCTGAATTACGCCCGACACCTGGCTGCCGACCAGCACCGACACCACCGGGTTGAGCGTGCCGGTGGCCGACACGGTGACGGTCAGATCGCCGCGCTGCACCACGGCGGTCGTGTATTTCAATGGCGCGGGCTTGGTGTTTTTTTGCGCGTACCACACGCCGCCGCCGATGAGCGCCGCGACTGAAACAATGAGAGTAATTTTACTGGCACGGGACTTCAGTACGTTGGTCATGGGGAGTCTTTGAAAACCGGCAATGCTGCCAGCCGCAAGTGTAAGTACATCGCGCCGCAAATTGAAAGCAACCATTCACGCACCGCTTTTGCATTAGAATCACTTCCGTTTCCTCTTGATCCAAGTTCACACCCTATGCGTGGTTATGTTCGCTACACCCAGGCACCGCACGACAACCGTGCCGACCTGAAAAATCTGCGCGCGGTATATCCCTTCCTGCGCGAATATCTGGGGCGTGTGTTGCTGGCGCTGGCCTGTTTGATTCTTGCCAAGGTCGGCAACGTCGGCGTACCGGTAGTTTTAAAAGGCATCGTCGATCAGCTTGATGCCAGCAAACATGCAACCATCGCATTACCCGTGGTGTTGCTGCTCGCCTATGGCGTGCTGCGCCTGTCCAGCGGCTTGTTCAACGAACTGCGCGATGCCTTGTTCGCGCGCGTGCGCTACCGGGCGATGCGGCGGCTGGCGACGCGCCTGCTGGACCACCTGTATTCGCTTTCGTTGCGCTTTCATCTGGAGCGCCGCACCGGCGCGATTTCGCGCGATATGGAACGCGGCACGCAAAGCGTCAGCGCGTTGTTGAATTATCTGACCTTCAGCATTGCACCCACATTGGTGGAATTCGCACTGGTCGCCGCGATTTTGTTCGGCGGTTACGACACCCGCTTCGCGCTGATAACCTTCGGCACCGTGGTGGTGTATATCGCCTTCACGCTGTGGGTGGCGCAGTGGCGCATTCACTATCGTCACCGCATGAACGCGCTTGATTCGGAAGCCAACAACCAGGCCGTCGATGGCCTGGTCAACTACGAAACCGTCAAATATTTCGGCAACGCACAATACGAAGTGCAACGTTACGACGGCACGCTCAGCCAGTGGGAAGATATGGCGGTAAAGAGCCAAACATCCATGTCGGCGCTGAATTTCGGCCAGGGCGCCATCATCGCTATGGGTGTGACCGGCGTGATGTTTTCGGCGGCGGGCGGCGTGGCCGACGGCAGCATGACCCTGGGCGACTTGGTACTGGTCAACGCACTCATGCTGCAACTGTTCATACCCTTGGGATTTCTGGGCGTGGTGTTTCGCCAAACGGTACACGCGCTCGCCGACATGGACATGATGTTCCGCCTGCTGGAACGCGATAGCGACATCCAGGATATACCCGCTGCACCACCACTCGCCGTGAGTGCGGGCCGGATTGAATTCCGCCATGTCGAGTTCCGCTACCACGACGAACGTCCGATTTTGCACGACGTCAGTTTCAGCATTGCGCCCGGCAAAAAAGTTGCGGTGGTCGGTCCATCCGGAGCCGGAAAATCCACCTTGGTGCGCTTGCTGTTTCGTTTTTACGAACCCCATGCCGGGCAGATTCTGATCGACGGGCAGGACACGCGCCGCGTCACGCAGGAATCGGTGCGCGCCGCCATCGGCATCGTTCCGCAAGACACCGTGCTGTTCAACAACAGCATTTCCTTCAACATCGCCTACGCCAAACCCGGCGCAACGCGCGACGCGATCGAGCACGCCGCACGCATGGCGCACATTCATGACTTTATCGCCACCCTCCCCGACGGCTACGACACCGTGGTCGGCGAGCGCGGTTTGAAACTGTCCGGCGGCGAAAAACAACGCGTCGCCATCGCGCGCGTGGTGCTGAAAAACCCGAAAATCCTGGTGTTCGACGAAGCGACTTCGGCGCTCGACACCCAATCCGAGCGCGCCATTCTCGCGGCGCTGCAAAATGTCGCGACCCACCACACCACGCTGGTGATCGCGCACCGGCTTTCAACCATCGTCGATGCGGATGAAATTCTGGTTTTTGAGAATGGGCGGATTATCGAACGTGGGCCGCACGATGAACTGCTGCGCCTGCAAGGACGCTACGCGCACATGTGGGAGTTGCAACAGAAACAGCGCGCTGCCACAGAAATCACTGTTTGAATTCCACCGCCCACAAGCGTTGTTCGCCGCGCGGAAAGTCGCGCCACAGCTCGGCGTAACTTTTCCCCACCACCGGGTGTTGCGCATCCGGCGCGATCTCGGCCAGCGGGCGTAATACAAACGCATTTTTGAGAATTTCCGCGCGCGGCAGCTTAATGTCGCGCTCCTGCACCACACGGTCGTCGTACAGCAATAAATCCAGATCAAGCGTGCGCGAGGCGAAGCGCGTGCCGGCGCGCACACGGCCGTGCTGTGCTTCGATATCCGCCAAACACCGCGCCACGTCGTGCACGGATTTGTCGGTATCGCACGCGACTACCGCGTTAAAAAAATTATCGCCCTGAAAACCCACCGGCTCGCTTTCGTAGACGGATGAATAAAGCAGGTTGGAAAACTGCACGCGCAATTCGGCCAGTGCCGCACGAATGTTTTGTTCGCGCTCGATGTTGCTACCGATGCTGATGTAAATGCGCGCCATCAGCTTGGGCGCACGCCGCGCTCGATCACGACGCCGACGTCGCGCGCAGCACGCAACGCGCCCGGTTTGTGCACTTTCA
>JANOOV010000379.1:0-4163 GCA_031421535.1 Gammaproteobacteria bacterium | reverse complement strand
AGCCTGTTCATGATTTCGATCAAGGGATGCAGTGCAAGGCAAAATCGAACGAAGAAGCGGAGCATACATGGAGTATGTGAGCATTCTGAGTTCGATTTTAACGCCGCAATGCGCCCTTGAGCGAGATCATGAACAGGCTCTGAAGCGAACCGCCGCAAGCGTCACGCATACACCGGCTTTATGAAAAAACTGCGCGTTATGATGTTGATCCACCCCGACGTGGACCCGCTCGATCACTTCACCGACCCGGCCGATCCCGAATACGTGAAACGCCAGACCGAGATCGAAGTGAAGCGTGCCTTGTTAACGCTGGGGCATGAAGTTGAGGTGGTGAAGGTCTACGACGATCTGCGGCCGCTGCGCGAGACGATCCGATTATGGCGCCCGCATATTGCGTTTAACTTGATGGAAGATTTCGCAGGTGAACGAGCGCTGGATTTTTATGTGGTGAGTTATCTGGACATGGTGGGGATTCCGTATAGCGGGTGCAACCCCCGCGGCATGCTGCTGGCGCGTGACAAGGCGCTGTCGAAGAAGATCCTTCATTACCATCGCATCAAGGTGCCAGAGTTTCGCATTTTTCCTTTCAGCAAAAAAATCAAGGCCCAGAAACTGAAGAACTTGCCTTACCCGATGATCGTGAAATCCAATCTTGAGCAGGGATCGGTGGGTATTTCGCAGGCCTCGTTTGTGACCAACGAACAGGAATTACTGCACCGCGTCGAACAGCTGCATGAAATGACGCAGGGTGATGCGATCGCGGAACAATACATCGATGGCCGGGAACTCTACGTTGGCATCCTGGGCAACGAGCGCCTTGAAGTGCTGCCGATCCGCGAACTTTGTTTTAGCGACAGCGCCAGCCAAGAGCAGCGCATCGCGACGTATCGCGTTAAGTGGAACGATGAGTACCGCGACAAAATCGGTTTCAAATACGGTTTTGCCAAATCCCTGGAAAACGGGACGCAGGCAAAAATTGTAAAACTGGCCCGACGGATTTATCGCAAGCTGTTACTCAGCGGCTATGCCCGTCTGGACCTGCGCATGGACGCCGACGGCGAACTCTATGTATTGGAAGCGAACCCCAACTGCGCCATCGCCCACGACGACGATTTTGCCGAGGCGGCAAAAAAAGCCGGTTATAGCTACCCGGAACTCATCAACCGCATCCTCAGCATCGGGCTTGGCAACAGGCAATTACAAATCGGTGTAGCGGGGGAATAAGCTGTACTCGTCGCGACCAGCCCGTGCTTCACCCTCAATGTTGATTCCCGCCGCCACACGTTAAATCGTTCGCCGTACGCATAATCGCAGCACTCATCGATTAAGGAGCCTTGACTAGACAACATATGGGAATGTTCGTCGCTGGATTATCCAGCAAATGGCGAGGAGCATAAATTTGTGTATATGTCATCCAGCTGACAATGAAATCTCCTTATCTTAGACAACACTGCGCTTATGGTGAAGTAGTGAAGGTAGCGATAACAACATGCATGGGGGATATCGACATGCCGAATGCCACGATGGACTCACCGAGCGTTGACTGGATTTGCGCTTTCCCACATTTAGCGGCGATCAACGATGTAACCTGGCGCACCGCGCAAGAGCACGCCAAGGTATTCGCCTTTCCGTCGGGCACAACATTGATGCGCCCGGGCGAGTCGCTCCAGGGTTTTTTATTACTGGCACAGGGCAGGGTCCGCGTTTCCGAACGGGCCGAGAATGGGCGCGAGATCGTACTCTACCGCGTCGGCGCCGGCGAACTGTGCATCTTGAATTTAGCAAAACTGTTTAATCATACCGTCATGTCAGTTGAGGCGGTTTCTGAAGAACCGGTACTGGTTGTGAATATACCCACGCGCCATTTTGAAAATGCCTTCGCACATTCCGAGGCCTTTCACCAAATCATCCTGTCCACGCTTTCAAAACGTTTAACCGATTTGCTGTCTCTCGTGGGCCGACTGACCTTCCAGCATCTGGACTTGCGCCTCGCCTGCGTGCTGAGACAACTCTTCGGGAAAAATGGGACCACAACCCTGTCGGTAACGCATCAAGAACTCGCGGATGAATTAGGCACCACCCGTGAAGTCATGAGCCGTCTGCTTAAAGAGTTTGAACGCCTGGGTTATATCCGCCTATGCCGTGGTTCTATCGAACTCCTATCGCGGCAGGGTCTTGACAACCTCTCCGGCGAGACTGCGGCATAACTTTAACAAACGTGGCTGCTTGGTAACTTTAGTTACAGACACCTCCAATTCTTAGTCGTTACTCTCCTCCCCATCGTCACCGTAACAGCCGGTGCGACGGGGCAATCGGGTTTCTCAAATAACTTGGATTCAAGGAGAGCAAACATGCAGCTAAGAACATTTCTCAAGACAATAAAATGTGCTGCGCAAAAGTATTTGCGGCAGGCGATGTCCATTCTAATTGCAGTCGCGGCCAGTGCTGTGGCTTACGCAGGAAATCTGGATTCCAGCTACGACATCAACGTGCTGGTCATCAAGTATTTACATATTGACCAGAGCAATAACCTTGCCGACCCGAACGTCAGGACAGATATTTATCGTGGTTATGGGCCGGGGTTCTATTGGAATTACTCAAGCCTCACAGCGGCGGTCCAAGACCAGTTTGAGGCCGCAAAGGTGGCGATTGAGAAAGGCTCCACGTATCTCGGAACGCGTACCGGCGCAAGCACCGCGCCCCGCGAACCGGCCCTGCGTTACCAACTCATCTATCCCAAAACAAATGCGCAATCCATCGGCCCGGTGCCGTTCCTGACGCCCGATCCAATCAACAGGCCCAATTACCGCTACCTCGATTACAACACGATTCTTGGAACCGGGCCGCAGGGCTACAACATCTGCGACTACGTCGATAACAAAGGGGTGCGCGAGGTCTGGATGCTGACTGCGCAGTTTCAGGACGGTGACAATGGCTTCAATGGCAGTGAATCACGGATGAGCGTAGGCCTGAATGAAACCTTCGATCCAGTTGCCAACGGCTATGGGCCGGAACCGCTCATTCGTTGCAAACACACCTACCGTGTTTACAAAGGTGACTATGATCGAAGCGATTTGTTTCTTGAGGTTTTTGGTCACCAACTGGAGGCCGAACTAGAGCATGTTTCCCGCAATGCTGACCCGGACCTATTTAGTCGCTTCGATGTGGCCTGCCATAACAGCACCATAGGCTGCTACCCCATGGACCCAACTCAATTCGTTGAGGCTCGCGGTGGATTTTATGGCGAATATTTTCACCTAACCGTTGACAACAGAGGCACCGCTGCCACAAGTGACGACTTGATTACTTTTACGGGCCCGCTGATGTCAGGTGGCACCCCGGTGACCAGTCTAACGCCGACGATATTGTTTCCGAGCCTTCTGACTGACTGGAAGACCTACGGTGGCGGTCCTTTAGCTGGAGTATCCGACTTTTTCGGTGCGCGCTGGAGCGGGGTAATCGTCGCACCCGCCACGGGCGACTACATTTTCAAAACCTTCACCGACGATGGCGTAAGATTAACGATCCAGGACATTGACGGTTTAAATAAACGAACACTTATTGATAAGTGGGCAACCTATAGCGTTTTTTATTCAACCCCCGTTACGTTAAATGCCGGTCAGTCGTATCTAGTCCAGATGGAATATAACGAACTGGCGAGTGGGGCCCTTGCCCAATTGCTGTGGAAAAGTAGCGATCCATCGATACTTCCCACCGTACCCAAAGTTGCACGCTGCGGTTCGGTGCATAACGCGCCCAATGCCAGGCAGGAATATGATCGAGATAATCCCGCAGTCAATACCGCCGGGACAGACTGTATGGACTGGCAGCCGGAAGGCTTGGGTGCCTTGACCGCCGTCAGTTGCAGCACCTGGGGCTGCGGCTTGGCAGGCCCCGCTTACGACCCGAATAACTACAACTACGGCCCCTTCATTTTCAACAATGCCGTGTTGAATTACTCCAGTTGGCACTGGGCCTACATGCCGGGCCGCAACAACGACAAGATGTATAAAGGTCAGCGGTTGCGCAACTGGTGGGACGTGCATGGCGATTTCGATGGGGTTAAAGCCTGCAACACCACGCTGCTGGATTCCTCGGCGTGTACCGCCGACCTGGGGATTACATCTTTCCGGGCCGACCCGAATCCGCTCATTGCAGGAAGT
>JANOOV010000378.1:0-1782 GCA_031421535.1 Gammaproteobacteria bacterium | reverse complement strand
AATCCCCTTCGCTGGCGATGCGCACCGGAAGTGGGCGAGCCGAGAGGGAACGCGACGGAATCGCCAACGAGCGACGCGGAGCAACCGCCGACCGCGACGGATCAAAGCGATGACCAGATCGCGGTTCGCCGGACATTGCGTGTTCATCGCCCATCAACCGCGCAGAAGCTGCTCCAGTGGTCCGTGTGGGGACCGCTCATCCTGCAGACTCTGATCCTGATGTGCGAAGTCTGGCCGCCGCGCCAGTCGCTTTACACCTGTCCCTCCGCGACGACGGTTCCCGCCTGGATCCTGTGGCTGCGTGAGAACTCCCATCCCGACGACGCGCTGATCTGTCTGCCGTTTCCCACGGGATACACGGTGCGCGACTACGAAGACACCACGCTCTGGATGTACTGGGGAACGCTGCACCATCGTCCGCTCGTCAACGGCTATTCCGGGTTCTTCCCGAAACACTTCGTGGATCTCAAGGAGAACCTGGCCCGCTTTCATCGCACGGAGGGGGATCAGGCGGGACAACCGCAACTGATGCTTTATCCGGGTGACAGCTTCGGCCTGAAGGACGTGAATCTTTGTCAGGCCCGGTTCGCCGTCGTGAAGCGGTCGTTTGCGACGCGGGATGACGTCTGGCAGCACCCGATCACAAAATTCCGCTGGTCCTGGGTCACGGGCGACGAGGAACACCAACTCGACGTGTACGAGATCCTGCCGCCGGACCCGGAATGAGTCTCGTCCGCCCGCTCGTTTATCCCGGAGCCTGCAGCGACGGTGAGGGGGTGCCAGCGCCTCCGCGCTCTCAGTCCGTGTTGGAGCGCAGCCGTCGCCGTTGGCTCCGGGTTAAACGAACGCGCGGCGACCCGTGTGTGAATGACACGCGGATGGGATCCGAACCCGTCAGACGAAAACTCACGAGGCTTCCGCCTGCATCGCCAGTCCGCGCGTCGTCGTCGGCCAGCCGCGCGATTCGCCGAGTTCCTCGTCGCGGCGGCGCATTTCGTCCAGGACCACGGGGTGCCAGTCGTCCGGACGAATGTCTTCCGGCACGTAGTTGGTCCGTGCCCAATGTCGCAGCCGCAGTTCACGAATCAGATCGATTCCCGATGTGTCCGATCTCAACATGGCCGTCTCCAACGTGGCTCAGGTGTCACGAGCTGACCGTGGACACTGTCCCCGGTTGGAAACTGAGATCGGCGGATTTCGCTGTTGGCGTTCAGGCAATCAGCCGGTACAGGCGGCATCCGGGCCAAGGTGTCATGTCAGTCCTGACGGATGCGACAGTTGTGTGTCCGCCGACAGTCGGCAAAGGGAATCCGGTTCCCCTACTTGGATCGAACGTATCGGCTTCGAAGGGCCATCCACACCGACCGGCACGCACCGACGGGCCGCGCCAATTGGCGCGCGGTCGCCGGTTGCAGCCAGGTGAACGAGATCACCACCAGCGCCGCGGCGGTGCCCAGCAGGTTTCTGCGGAGCGGGTCGTTTTCAGCGAACGGAACCAGCAGCGGTCGATACCAGACCCGGGGCACCTCCGACAGGCTGCGCGGAACGGCCAGATCCCGCGGAGACAGTCGCAACCCGGAATCAACCGGGATGATCTCCTCACCGCGGCGCACCGCATCGAATTCGATCCGAGTCATCTCGGCCGCGAAATCCTTGTCCTGGCGGAGGGCGTCCACGACACGCTGAAGCTGCTCATTCTGCTGTTCGATCTGAACCAGCCGGAGCTGGTTGGCTGCGGATTCATCGCGCAGCCGCGCCCGTTCAATCAGCTTGGGCGACAAT
>JANOOV010000377.1:0-1631 GCA_031421535.1 Gammaproteobacteria bacterium | reverse complement strand
GCGTGCTTTTCCCGGCATCGGAGGTGGTGCCTTGAATCATCAGGCAGCCACGTGTTGATGTCACAACTCGACGCCTTTTTGCGCGCGCACGCCGGATTCGAAGGCGTGCTTGACGACCACCATTTCGGTCACGGTATCGGCGATGTCAATCAGAGCTTGCGGCGCGCCGCGACCGGTGACCACGACATGCTGCATCGGCGGGCGGCTTTGTAATGCGGTAATGACAGCATCGAGATTCACGTAGTCGTATTTGAGCGCGATATTGAGTTCATCGAGCAGCACCAAGCCGACGTCGTCATCGTTGAGCATGTGCGCGGCTTTCTCCCAGGCGGCGTTAGCGGCGGCGATATCGCGTTCACGATCCTGCGTTTCCCATGTAAAGCCTTCGCCCATCACGTGGTACTCGACCTCGGGGAAGCGGCGAAAAAATGCTTCTTCACCCGTGCTGAACGAGCCCTTGATGAACTGCACCACGCCCGTGCGCATGCCGTGGCCGAGCGCGCGCGCCACCATGCCGAAGCCGGAGCTGCTTTTGCCTTTGCCGTTGCCGGTGAGCACCAGCAACACGCCTTGGTCGCGATCCGCCTGCGCGATTTTCGCGTCGACGATTTCTTTTTTGCGCGCCATGCGGGCGCGATGGCGTTCGGCACGTGCTGCGTCGTCAGGTATTGTCATTTCATGATCCTTATTGTCAACGCTGACGGCTTATCCTAGAAACGGCAGTTGAACGGCTTGGGGAGTGCGACCCGTTGGGTGCAGGGCAAGGCGCAACGAGCGAGGAATAGCGAGCTATTCCGACGAGTTGCAACGAAGCCATGCGCCCAACGGGGCGTACTCCCCAAGTCGTAGCGGGCCTCACCTACAGGGTGAAGCCTGGTTAAACCATAAACCTCAACTGTTACACACACTTGCTTACGCCTTGTAGCGGTCAATTGCCGTTTCTAGGGTGATGCGTGGCCGAGCGGAAAAATCTTGTCGGGATTCAGCAAACCCAGCGGATCGAACACGCTTTTGATTTGCTGCATCAAGGCCAAAGTTGTGGCGTCGAGTTCGCGACCGATAAACTCGCGTTTTTCGATGCCGACGCCATGTTCGCCCGACAATGTGCCGTGGAGTTCGAGCACCAGCGCGAACACCTTGTCGAGACAGTGTTCGGCGCGTTTGAGTTGGCCGGGATCGTCCGGGTCAATCAGCAGGTTGACGTGGATGTTGCCGTTGCCGGCGTGCCCGAAGTTGATAATTTTAATTTCAAACTGTTGTGCAAGGCGATCCAGCCCTTCAATCAGATCCGGCAGGCGCGCCACCGGCACCACCACGTCTTCGTTGATTTTCTTCGGTGCGATAGTACGCAGCGCGGGCGACAAGGCTTTGCGTGTGGCCCACAGCGCGTCAATCTCGGCTTGTGTTTGCGCGACTTTTAGTTCCACGAGACCTGTGCCGCTGGCGGCGGCGCTGAGTAATTTGATCGCGGCGTGCATGCCGTCTTCCAGGCCGTCGATTTCGAAAATCAGCATCGCACCGGCACCTTCGGGTAGCGCTGCCGTGGAATAGTTGCGGATCATTTCGATGGCGTTGCCGTCGATGAATTCCAGCACGTAGGGCGTGACCGGCTGCGCCATCAGACGCGCTAC
>JANOOV010000376.1:0-6581 GCA_031421535.1 Gammaproteobacteria bacterium | reverse complement strand
CGGATGCCGCCGTCGCCGATCACCGGCACACCCGTGCCTTTGAGTTCAATCGCGGCATTGGAAATGGCAGTGACTTGCGGAATGCCCACCCCGGCGACAATGCGTGTGGTGCAAATCGAGCCGGGGCCGATGCCGACTTTTACGCCGTCCGCGCCTGCGTCAACCAGTGCGCGCGCCCCCGCAGCGGTGGCGATGTTGCCGCCGATGACTTGCATGTCCGGATATTTTTTCTTGACCCATTTCACCCGGTCGAGCACGCCTTGCGAATGCCCGTGCGCGGTGTCCACCACGATAACGTCAACACCTGCGTCCACTAGCGCGATGACGCGCTCTTCAGTGCCCGCGCCCGTGCCGATGGCCGCGCCAACCCGCAAGTGGCCTTGCTCGTCTTTGCAGGCGCTGGGAAATTCTTTAGCTTTTTGAATATCTTTGACGGTGATCAAGCCGCGCAGCTGGAATTTGTCATTCACCACCAGCACTTTTTCGATGCGATGCTTGTGCAGCAGGTGCAGAACTTCGCTGTGCTTGGCACCCTCGCGCACGGTAATCAGGCGCTCTTTAGGCGTCATGATGGTGGACACCGGCGCGTCGAATTTCGTTTCAAAACGCAGATCGCGGTTGGTCACGATACCGACCAATTTGTCGCCATCGACCACCGGCACGCCGGAAATATTATGCGCGGCCGTCAAACCGAGCACATCGCGGATGCTGGTATTTGCAGTGACGGTAATCGGATCTTTAATCACGCCGCTTTCAAACTTCTTGACGATGCGTACCTCGCGCGCCTGTTCTTCCGCAGGCAGGTTTTTATGAATGATGCCGATGCCGCCTTCCTGCGCGAGACCAATCGCCAAACGCGCTTCGGACACGGTGTCCATGGCCGCCGAAACCACCGGCACGTACAGCTTGATTTCGCGGGTCAACTGCGTTTCCAGATTCACATCTTTGGGCAGCACCACGGAGTGGGCCGGAGCCAGTGAAACGTCGTCAAATGTCAGAGCTTCCTGAACGATGCGCATGGTCGTTACCGGTGCTGTGTGGGGGGCGACAGTGTAGCAGATGCACAATTGAACCTAAAACCTGCGTTTGCCTGATCCACCTCCTGTCGGTATCCGGACTTCGGGGTTGCAGGGTTATAGAAAAACTCGCGGGGTTTGACGATTTGAAGATAAAGTGCTTAGCTTGTTGCTGCACAAGAACGCTACTGCGATTTATCAGCGCGCCCTGTGAGTTAAAGATTACGCGCAGTCGAGCCGATCCAGTCGCTGCTCTAAAACATCTAGGTTTGAGGAGGACGTACGCCATGAAAAAATTAGCCATCCTGTTAGCTGTTTCCACACTCGCACTCAGCGCTTGCTCTTGGACCTGGCCTTGGTCTGCGCCGGGATCTTCGGCAATGGGTGGTGGCGCCAATAAAGAGACCGTCGCCGCCGCGATAACTGCGGCGGAAGCCGCAATGAAAAAAGCCGACGCCTTGGGCGGAGGGTGGCGCGATACCGAAAAATTAATTAAGGAAGCTAAAACAGCTTTGGAAAAAGACGAGCTTGATAACGCCATGAAGCTGGCCAAAACAGCAACCGAAGAAGCCAAGCTGGGCGAACAGCAAGCGATGGAAAACAAAGGCGCCAAAGGTTGGGCGTTCTAGTCCCCCGGCTTTAACGTTTGCGGTAAACACAGGCTGCCCCGAACCGGGTGGCCTGTTTTTTTGAATGCCCCCACTGTTACAGCGTCGATGAATTGTTTCCTATGTCGACTCCCGCCACATCTAAAAACCACCCTGCCGCGCAGCGCGACGTGTACACGGTGTCGCGCCTGAATCGCTCCGCGCGCACCCTTCTCGAAGGCAGCTTCCCGTTGCTGTGGGTCGAAGGCGAAATTTCCAATTTGTCACGACCCAGCTCCGGTCACTGGTATTTCTCGCTGAAAGATGCTGCGGCGCAAGTGCGCTGCGCGATGTTCCGCAACCGCAACATGCATCTGAACTTCACGCCGGAAAACGGCAATCACGTGGTGTTGCGCGTGCAGGTCAGCCTGTATGAAAATCGCGGTGACTACCAACTCATCGTCGAACACCTCGAAGAAGCGGGCGACGGCGCGCTGCGCCGCGCTTTCGACGTACTGAAACAACGCCTGGCCAGCGAGGGTTTGTTCGACGCCGCGCGTAAACGTCCCCTGCCCGCGCTACCCCGGCGCATCGGCGTGGTGACTTCCCCGCACGGGGCGGCGCTGCGTGATGTGTTGAGCGTATTGCGCCGCCGCTATCCGGCGATTCCGGTGCTGATTTATCCGACCGCAGTGCAAGGCGCGGGCGCCGCACAGGAAATCGCGGCGGCCGTGCGTCTGGCCAGCACCCGTCACGAATGCGATGTGTTAATCGTCGCGCGCGGCGGCGGGTCGCTCGAAGATTTATGGGCGTTCAACGAAGAGGTGGTCGCCCGCGCCATCCATGCCTGTGCGATTCCGGTCGTCACCGGCGTGGGGCACGAAACCGATTTCAGCATCGCGGATTTCGTTGCCGACCAGCGCGCGCCCACGCCGTCGGTGGCCGCAGAAATGGTCAGCCCCAATCGTGCGGAATGGCAGCGCCGCCTGACGCAACTCGAACAACGCGTCGCCGGTTTCATGGGCGCAAAACTCACCGATGGCAAACGCACGCTGCACTGGTTGACGACGCGCATCCAGCATCCGGCGCAACGTCTGGCCCGCCAGGCACAGCGCGTGGATGAATTAGAGCTGCGTCTGCGCCGTGCCCAGCTCGGCCTGTTAGGCAATGCCCGGCAGCGTGTGTTGGCGCTGCGGGCACACGTGTGGCGACACACACCCGAACCTGCCCTGCACGTACGATCACACCACTGCGCGCTACTTGCGCAACGCTTACGCAACGCGCAGCGCGATACCCTGAATGGGTATAAACAACGCATGATCAATGCGGCACGTGCATTGGAAACCGTCAGCCCGTTGGCCACCCTCGGGCGCGGTTATGCACTGGTGCGCCAGGTTCCGGACGGAACTGTGGTACAAAATTACGCTCAGGTACAACCCGGCGTGTGCGTCGAAGCACGCCTCGGCCTCGGGCGTCTCATTTGCACCGTTACCGAAACCCACGAAACTTGAAAGAGCATTCCCGATGCGCCATGTCGTGATTTTTTTCGCCGCGCTGTTTTCCGCTGCTTCTGGCGCGCAATCCCTGCCCACGCCGCGACACAGTCCGGTGCCCGGCGGCATTGCCGTCATTGCGCTCGACAACCCTGCGACAACCCGCCCGACGGTGCACTACCAAAGCAAGCGCGTGATGGTCGTCGGCGACGCCGGTCATTGGCAGGCCATTATCGGCATTCCGCTGGACACGTCACCGGGCGAGCAAACACTGGAAATCTCGGTATCCGGCGGTGAACCGCAGCCGCTGAACTTTACCGTGCAAGCGAAGGAGTACGAGACGCAACACCTCACCATCGCGAACAAACGCATGGTCGAACCGACCGCGCAAGACCTGCTGCGCATCGAGAAAGAAACCAAAATTATCCAGGTCGCATTGCGTCACTTCAGTGAGGCCAAACAGGTGCCGCTGAATTTCGCGGTGCCGGTACAAGGCCCGCTCAGCAGCCCGTTTGGCTTACGCCGCGTCTTCAATGACCAGCCGCGCAAACCGCACAGTGGGCTGGATCTCGCTGCACCCAAAGGCGCACCGATCAAAGCTCCGGCAACCGGCACCGTTATCGCCGTCGGCAATTATTTTTTTAATGGCAACACCGTGGTACTCGACCACGGCCAGGGCTTGATCTCAATGTACAGCCACATGGACCGCATCACCGTGAAAGAAAGTCAACACGTGGCCCTTGGAACGCTGCTGGGCACCGTAGGCATGACCGGACGCGTGACCGGCCCGCATCTGCACTGGACCGTAAGTCTCAACGACACGCGCGTGGACCCGATGCTGCTGTTCAACGAACAAACCCTTGCCAAATTATCCGCAGCAAAAACACCTGAAGCCGTGCACGGCGAGCCCAATAGCCGTGAATAACGTTACACCTGCGCCGTGGACCGGCGTCGTATTAATGCTGTGTGGTGGCCTGGCGTTTGGCGCGTGCACTGATCCACCGGCACCCAAAGTAAATTGGTATGGCTGTGATTTATCCGACCGCGATCTGTCCGGCGCGGACTTGCGCGAAGCCATTTTCAGCAACACCACCTTGCATCGCGCGGTACTTGCCAGGACGATTCTCACCGGTGCCGACTTTGAGGGCGCACGCGCCGCAGGCGCTGATTTTCGCAACGCACAACTTGGACACGCGCGTTTTATCAACGCGAATTTACGCCAGGCCAATTTTTCCGAAACCTATTTGGGCGGAGCGCGCTTTGATCGCGCTGACCTGCATGCCGCGATACTGCAAAATACGACTGGCGAGAAGGCAAGTTTTTACGACGCCAACATGATGCAAACCCGGCTTGCGGCGTGCACCTTGCCCAATGCCAACTTTGAACAAGCCAATCTCAGTGGTGCGGACTTCAGCAAAGCGACCTTGACACAAGCGCGCTTCAACGATGCCGTATTGGAAAAAGCCCGCTTCACCGGCGCGAACCTTAAAAAGTCAAAACTGAACACCGCGAACCTGAGCGGCGCCGACCTGAGCAATACCGACCTGACCCAGGCCGACCTCACCGGCGCGCAAATCACCGGCGCGATTTTCAAAGAGGCCATTCTGGCCAACACCACGTGGATTGATCGACGCCGCTGCAATCCTGCTTCCATTGGCGCGTGCCAATAAAAAGGGCGGATCGCTCCGCCCTTTTTACTTTTAAAAATAAATACTGCCTTGCAATAATTTAGAACGTTACGCCCAACGCGGTTAACCCGCCGTCCTTTTCCTGATACTTCACCGTTACCATACCCTTCGCGTCTTTAACGCCCTTGAGGATTTCCTCAGTTGCGGCAAACGTGATCGGTCCTTTCGACTGCACGTCGGTAATGGTGAATTTCTTCGCCGTTGCATCGACCGACGATACCTTGCCGATGTGCGTCGAGGGACCGGCGCCATCACATGCCAGACTTGCCATCGGCATCGCCAACAGCCCCGCCATCATTACTGCACCTGCCAGAACATTCTTGGTCACTGTGTCGATCTCCTGTATCTCGTTAAATAAAACGGCTCTAACTTAATGCCGGTTGACGCTGTACACAAGCGAACTCCGGAAAATTTGCTGGTGCAGTCACACCGAGTGGGTGCTCCTGACCGCAACTCTGCAATATAGACCGGAAAACAGCAAAAACGATCCCTACTGAATCAAAAAGCCGGGACGACATCTATGTGCACATTATAAAAACTGTCCTATCTTTAACTCTGTAGGGCATGTTTCTCGATGGTCTTTGTTGCATAGCAAAATTGCAGATCGAAGTGGAGGGCAGCCATGACACTTGAACAATTGAAAGAAATGGTGGAACAGATGTCGGAAAAAGACCTGTTCAGATTCCTGAAAAAATCCATTTGCCGGTCCCTGGTCGAAATCAGCGACACGGCTTCCGACGCTAATGAAACCCTGGATATTGTGTACTCCGAGTGTCAACGGCGCGGCAAGGAACGGTTGTACGACAAAACTTTTGAAACCGTATCGAAAAATCCGGACACCTGCGTCGCCGCATAGCGTTCTGGGCGGCAAATTTTCGCTTGCCCATTTGCGCCCCTCGCCCGAACCTGTTCGGGCGAGGGGCCGTGATGTTTATCCCCTCCCCGCATTAAAGCCAATGTAGAATGCACCTGCTGTCGTTACAACGGCATGTTTCCATCCAACGCAACGAGTCCGCCCGTGGCCAGCGCAAAAAACAATCATCCGTTCGTGCAGTGGTTCCGCAATTCCGCGCCTTATATCAACGCGTTTCGCGGCAAGACTTTCGTCATTTCGTTCGACGGCGATGCGGTCGCCGACGCGCAGTTCCCGCATCTGATTCATGACATCGCGCTGCTCAACAGCCTGGGGATTCGTCTGGTGCTGGTGCATGGCGCGCGCCCGCAAATCGAGCAACGTCTGCGCGAGCGTGGCGCGGAGTTGCACTACGTTAACCAGTTACGTGTTACCGACGCGGTGGCGCTGACCTGCGTCAAAGAAGCGGTCGGCAGCGTTAAAGTCGAGATCGAGGCCCTGATGTCGATGGGCCTGGCAAACTCGCCGATGGCCGGGGCGCGCATCCGCATTGCATCGGGAAATTTCGTCGCGGCGCGACCGTTGGGTATCCGCGACGGCGTCGATTACGGACACACCGGCGAAGTACGCCGCATCGACGCCGAAGCCGTGCAACGCACCCTGCATGACGGCAGCATCGTGCTGTTGTCGCCGCTGGGGTATTCGCCGACCGGCGAAGTGTTCAACCTCAGTATGTTGGACGTGGCCACGTCGGCCGCCATCGCGTTGAAAGCCGAAAAATTGATTTGTCTGGTCGAGGCTCCCGGCATCCGCAATCGCCGCAAGCAGGTCATGCGCGAACTACCGGTCAATGAAGCCGAGCAGTTGCTCGGCACCGCAACGGCCGTGCTGGACGACGACATCGCGCTGCTGAAAAGCGCCGTGCGCGTGTGCAACAACGGCAC
>JANOOV010000375.1:0-1530 GCA_031421535.1 Gammaproteobacteria bacterium | reverse complement strand
GCGACGCAGGTCGCCGCCACTATCCAGTCGTAACGTCTATCCGGGACAATATCCCGGTCCAACCAGGGGTTACGCCACAATGCCATGAGGCAACCGATGAGAATGGCGTCGATACGCGTGTCGGTGGCGACTGTTACATAGTCTGGCGATCCGCCGTGCAACATCAGCCAATACCGCCACGCCAGCACGGCTAGGCACAGCAGCGCCAGGACCGTGGCGGAAAAACCCACACGACCGAAGCGCAGGAGCAGGGCCGCCAGTGGTGGATAAAAAAGATAGTAATGTTCCTCAACCGCCAACGACCAGATCACACCGATGCCGGCGGGCAGGCCCTGGTAGTCATGGGCAATTACAAAATAGTTGCCGAAATAGAAGACCGCGGACAACAGACCACCGAGAGTGAAATTGTCATCGATGATAGACAGATTGGACAGCAGGCCTGCTATCGCCAACACGATCAGGAGTGGTGGCATCAGCCGCAGCAGGCGGCGCAGATAAAAACCACGATAGTCGATGCTGCCGGTACGCGCGTACTCGACGCGCATCAGGGTCGAGATCAGGTATCCGCTCAGCACAAAAAAAATGCTAACGCCGAGCCCTCCGGGAATGAAATCGCCCAGCCCGCTATGAGCGACAAATACCAGCGACACGGCAATCGCGCGGATGCCATCGAGCGCGGGAATCGCCCCCGGCGCGAGTGCGGCAGGCGGCCGCGTCATGGCGTGAGACTCCGCTGCGTCTGATGCACGCTACGGTTGGGTGCTTCGTTCGGGGAAGGTGGTTTCCCGAATGCGTAACGTAGTCGGTACTCCAGCAGGTTGCGTGCCAACGCCGTCGTGGCCAACGCCATGATTACGAAGTCGATGCTGAGCACGCTAAACCAGTGGGTCTCTGAGAGATTGGTCAGCGCCTGCTGCACCAACAGGCCCAGATACAAAGCGGCCTGATTGCGGTTAACGCCCAGCAGGCGGAAGGACTGCGCCACATGCGTAATCATATAGGCGATCAAGCACAAGAGACCGGCCCAACCGAGATCGTTGAGAATCTCAAGATATCCATTGTGTGCCGAACCCGGATAAAAAGCCGCCATGCGCCGAATAAACTCGTACGAGGGCGACGTTTCAACCGGGCCGATCCAGTAGGCCCCGTAACCGCTGCCAAAAAAAGGGCTGGAACGAATATGTTCGGAAAGGATCGACCAAATCGCGGTACGCCCGGTGAAGGTCATGTCCTTGCCAGTCAGTGTCGTGATCGGCGAGAGCAAGAGTTCCTGTCCGGGAATCAGGTTGAGGATTGCCAGGGTATACACCAGCAGGGCGATCAAAAAAGTTAATACCAGATACGGCAGGAAAGGGCGCAGCCCCGTCGCGGAGATGCGAATGGGAATATCTGGCGCCTGGGTTTTCCATTGATCCATCGTCTTCAGGAGTTCTTCCCAGGCGGGTTGTTGGGGTTCATGCGCCAGGTGGGTGAAAGCGTAGTTTTGCAAGCCCTGCTGCTTAATAAAGGCGTTGACCTCCGCCAGTTGGG
>JANOOV010000374.1:0-1538 GCA_031421535.1 Gammaproteobacteria bacterium | reverse complement strand
GCATACTTGACCACCCCCATCCCCGCCTTCCCCCTTGCAGGGGGAAGGAGTGCTTTCTGTTTCTGGGCTAGGTTTTTGCAATTTTTAGTTTCGTTGACTTCGAATCACAACTTTACGCCGACGCCGCCTCAAGCATTGGCACCGTGTCGCGCACCAGCACCGGCTTGAGATAGTGCCCGGTATACGAGCGCGGGTGTGCGGCGAGGTCTTCGGGCGTGCCGGTGCAGAGAATTTCGCCGCCTTTGTCGCCGCCCTCGGGGCCCAGGTCGATCACCCAATCGGCGGTCTTGATGACATCAAGATTATGCTCGATGACCACGATGGTATTACCGTGGTCGCGCAGCCGGTGCAGCACGCGCAGCAGTTGCTCGATGTCGTGAAAATGTAACCCGGTAGTGGGTTCGTCGAGAATGTACAGCGTGCTGCCGGTGTCGCGTTTCGACAATTCTCGCGACAGCTTCACGCGCTGCGCTTCGCCACCAGATAGCGTGGTGGCGCTCTGGCCGAGCCGGATATAACTCAGTCCCACATCGACCAAGGTTTGCAGCTTGCGCGCCAGCGTCGGTACGGCGTCGAAAAATGCACGCGCGTCTTCCACCGTCATCTCCAGCACTTCGTGAATGGTTTTGCTCTTGTAGCGCACTTCGAGCGTTTCGCGGTTGTAGCGTTTGCTTTTGCAGACGTCGCAGGGCACGTAGATATCGGCCAGAAAATGCATCTCGACCTTGAGCACGCCGTCGCCCTGGCACGCTTCGCAGCGCCCACCCTTGACATTAAAGCTGAAGCGCCCGGGTTGATAACCGCGGGCACGCGCTTCGGGTGTTTGCGAAAATAATTCCCGGATCGGTCCGAACAAGCCAGTGTAGGTCGCGGGATTGGAGCGCGGCGTGCGGCCGATGGGGCTTTGGTCGATGTTCACGACGCTTTCAAACTGGTCCAGCCCGTCGATGGTTTTGTGCGCCGCCGGTTCGTCGCCCGCATCGTGCAGCAATTTGGCTGTGGCACGGTACAGCGTGTCGTTGATCAGCGTGGATTTTCCGGAGCCGGACACGCCGGTCACCGCCGTCATCAAACCCAGCGGGATCTCGACCGTGACATTTTTAAGATTGTTGCCGCGCGCGTTACGGATCGTGAGCACCCGGGTTCGGTCGGGCGGTGTGCGCCGTGCCGGTACTTCGATGCGCCGCGCGCCGCTCAGGTATTGGCCGGTGAGCGATGCCGGGTTCGCGCAAACTTCGGCCGAGGTCCCTTGCGCGACAATGTAACCGCCGTGCACACCCGCGCCGGGGCCGATATCGACCACGTGGTCGGCGGCGCGAATCGCATCCTCGTCGTGCTCGACCACGATCACCGTGTTGCCCAGATCGCGCAGGAAAATCAGCGTGTCGAGCAGGCGTTGGTTGTCGCGTTGATGCAGGCCAATCGATGGCTCGTCGAGCACGTACATCACGCCCACCAGTCCGGCCCCGATCTGGCTGGCGAGCCGGATGCGTTGCGCTTCGCCGCCCGACAAGGTGTCGGCGCTGCGTTCCAATGTC
>JANOOV010000373.1:0-2341 GCA_031421535.1 Gammaproteobacteria bacterium | reverse complement strand
TCTATTGGTGTTGGTCAATATGCCATCTATCTTTATGCTACCGGGGCTGTAGTTGAACAGACGTTGACAGAAATGGTGTTGAATGGCATCAGTAATGGCAGTGCGAGCTATGTCACTATTGACTTAACTAGTGGCCAGATCAGATCCACTGGCACTGGACAAACCTCGACCTTGTTTATGAAAGTGGGATCGAGAAAAACATTTTCTGGCGTTATGTAGGGTGGGACTAGAGTCCATGAGTTTGGCACCATGCGCTGGAGCGCGATAACGTCTGTACCGGGCAGCGCACCGGCTGGGGCTCCGACAAAACCCCCTGCCACCCCAGCGAGTGCCGGACTCCACCCGGCTGTGGTGTTCCCGGGACTTGAAACAAGGGCGTAGGTGTTACCAAACCCAGTGGCCGCGCTTGTGTACTCAGCCCCCGAAATACCGCTCATCGTCAGCCCGGGTGTCGTTGGGTTGGCCAGCATATTGAAAATGGCAACCGAGTTGTCGCGTCTGCACCCGGCATATCCGGCGTGGCGGATATCCTGTGTCAGGAACTCCAGGGCAAACCGCCCGTTTTCCTGCGCACGCGCCAGGCTTTCGTCCAGCTGATAAGTGGCGCGCGTGGCGCCAAAAATTTGCACAACGCCAATCGAAATGACTAAACCAATAACCAGAGCCACCATCAGCTCCACGAGCGAGAACCCTCGTGCTTGAGCAGGCGTCGAGTGTGTATTATTTTTAGTCATGGCAGTTGTGTCCGTTGTGTCCGCATACGCATGTTCTGTGTCATGGACAGGTTGTTTTCGACCCAGCTAACGCTAATGTCATAAACATGAGAGCTGGCGCCCTCGGGATCACCGGCTACTCGTGTAATAGTTCCTTGTCCCTGAGCCAATTTTCGGGGGTCCTCAAGCGAAGTCTTCCAGCGAAACAGATCGTAGTTAGCGAGCTGGTTCGCCGTGCAACTTGTGGGGCACGATCCATATACGAAAGCCCCGGCTGTAGTAACAGCGTCGAAAGTCCCCGCCCTTGCCGCAGTTGGGTTGGCGGAAATTTTCTCAAACATTTCGCTAATCAGTGCAGTTGCTTGGGTGCGTTCGTAGGATTGGTGGTTGAAACGCAGACTAATCGTTTGCAGGCCGGCTATCCCGAGCAGGCCGACAGACAATACGAGCAATGCGATAAGCACTTCGAGCAAGCTGAATCCACGCTCGTGAGGAGATTGCAAGGTTTCCCCGAGGGGCTGGGAAATCATAGGGTTCGAATGAGTCATGCTATGTGTTCCATGATGGGTAGAAATGCCCACTAGGGGGTACATGTCGCTGGGGCGGTGGTGTACACCGCAACTTGCCCCATAGCGTTCAAGCTGAGCTGCTTACTGTTGGCCACGCCCCGGATATCGCAAAATACAAAAATCCCCCCAGGCAGCACATTAGTAGGGGCGCCATTTGCGCCGAAGATAATAGGATCGGGCACCATCACGTTGGTGTTGAGGGTATCGGTTGCCGAATTCAGCGGCCCCCGAAAACGCAGGATTGTCTCTCCCGCATCCCATAGATTGTTGTTGTTTAAGTCTACAAAAACGGCACGACCACCCCCCCAGTTTCCGCCCCCCACACAAGTCAGCCCATCAGTGGATTTGCAGATACCGGTACCTGAGCGACGTTTAATGGCTTCGCTACGGGCAAGGCTGATATCGCCTATGAGATCATTAAGTTGGGTATTGATGCGGCCGTTCTGGATAAAGGTCCGCAGATTTGGCACGGCAACGGCAACAAGAATCGCAGCTACAGCCATGGTTACTACGAGTTCAATTAGAGTGAAACCATGACTACTCTGAAGAGAGGCATTTCCTAGCTTGTTCGGTAGTTTTTTACCGATGTACGGTATAAATGCCAATTTCTTATAGAAGATAGAAGGTATAAATAATCCGACTAACGGATATAACAAAATGCGATTTTTCAAATTAATTTGAAAATAATTTGGGAATGAGGAGCGCATTTTTTTGATAAAAGCCTTGTATAACCTCAGGGTTCACACCGTTCTTGTAATAAGTGTAAATTGTCTCCGTCATTTCGCAAGGCCCTCATTTTTGAGATGGGATCTTCGGAACGAAATATCCATCAATCGACAGCATTCGTTTTTATTTACACGAACGGTCATTTTTTACAGACAAACGGTGTAATTATATTTTAAAGTTTTTATGAAAGGTTAATTTTTAACGATGGAAGGTTATAACTTACATTCGCCTCAGTTAGAAATTTGATCTAACCAACCACTTTAATCCCAGGACTGCGATGGAACATTTGGCTGAGGGTTATATGTCTTTTAGACATTATTGATCTTCAGGATT